>NZ_LWEJ01000148.1:0-73100 GCF_001635525.1 Alcanivorax sp. HI0007 | reverse complement strand
GACTGGATGCGTTGGGCGAGCGGCTGGTGGAAGTGGCGGATATTGATGGCGATGAATTTGATTTCAGCACCGTACCAGGGCTGGGTGGGCCGGAAGGCTCGGAAGAGGGTGCCAGCTACGAATTGCCGTCTTTTATGGAAGCCGTGAACCAGATGGCGGAGACCCTGGAACGTCGGGAGCGTCAGCTGGAAATTCTCGAAAACCTGTTGGCCGGCAAGCAGATTGAAGATCAGACCTATCTTTCCGGTCGTCCGCTGGCCAAAGGCTGGATGTCCAGCCGTTTCGGGCGCCGTTCGGACCCGTTCACCGGCCGCGTTGCCTGGCACAAAGGGGTGGACTTTGCCGGCAAGGAAGGGACACCGATTATTGCCACCGGCGCCGGCGTGGTCACCTACTCCGGTGATCGCTCAGGCTATGGCCTGATGGTGGAAATCAATCATGGCAATGGTATCTCTACCCGCTACGGTCATGCCAAGGAGCTCTTGGTAGACGCCGGGGAGATTGTCCGCACCGGGGATGTGATCGGCAAAGTGGGCAGTTCCGGCCGCTCCACGGGGCCGCACATTCATTATGAAGTGCTGAAAAATGGCACTCAGGTGAACCCGCAGCCTTATATTTACCGTGCGCGACGCTAACTGGATCGCTCCAAACGGCCCCTTGCGGGGCCGTTTTTCGTTCCGGGCCCTTGATAACCGGGAATACCACCTTATCTCTTCAATCTATTGTGTTTAGAATGGCTAACCTTTTCTTGCCAGAGTCCGTTGTGACGCTGCCGTCGGAGCCATGCGAGCATGGCAACGCTTGGCAGGCTGCCGACTTTATGGCCTGACTGTTTACTGAACCGGAAGTTGTATGCTGGGTACCATCGTAAAAAAAATCATCGGCACCAAGAATGATCGTGAGCTGAAACGCATGGGCAAGTTGGTCGAAACGATCAACAGCCACGGGGAAGCGCTGGCACAGCTCAGTGATGCGGACCTGCAGCTCAAGACCCGCGAATTTCGTCAGGCCTTCCAGGACGGCAAGACCCTGGATGAATTACTGCCTGAAGCCTTTGCCGTGGTTCGTGAGGCGTCCACCCGGGTCATGGGCCTGCGCCATTTTGACGTCCAGATGGTCGGTGGTATTGCCCTGCATGAGGGGCGGATTTCCGAGATGCGCACCGGTGAGGGTAAAACCCTGACCGCTACCCTGGCAGCCTATTTGAATGCCCTGTCCGGTGAAGGTGTGCACGTGGTCACCGTGAATGATTATCTGGCCGAGCGGGACGCCAACTGGATGCGTCCCTTGTACGAATTTCTGGGTCTCAGTGTCGGCGTCATTCTTTCCCAGCAGCCCACGGACCAGAAACGGGAAGCCTACGCCGCTGATATAACCTACGGCACCAACAACGAGTATGGCTTTGATTACCTCCGGGACAACATGGCGTTCCGGCTGGAGGATCGGGTTCAGCGTGGTCTCAACTACGCCATTGTCGATGAAGTGGATTCCATCCTGATTGATGAATCCCGTACCCCGCTGATCATTTCCGGTCCGGCGGCGGATTCTTCCGAATTGTACGTGGCCGTGAACCGCTTGATGCCCAGTCTGTCCGCACAGTCCGAAGAGCAGGACGGCGACTTCTTTGTTGATGAGAAGCAGCGTCAGGTGGAGCTGACTGAAGACGGGCATCAGAAAATCGAGGCCCTGCTGGTCAGTAATGGTCTGCTGGAACAGGGTGAGAGCCTGTATGCGGCGCACAATCTGGCATTGTTGCACCATGTGCATGCTGCCCTGAAAGCCCATGCCCTGTTCCATGTGGACCGTGACTACATTGTGCAGAACAATCAGATTGTGATTGTTGATGAGCACACCGGGCGTACCATGCCCGGTCGTCGCTGGTCCGAGGGCATTCACCAGGCCATCGAGGCCAAGGAAGGGGTGAATATCCAGCAGGAAAACCAGACGCTGGCCTCGACCACGTTCCAGAATTATTTCCGTCTCTATAACAAGCTGGCGGGCATGACCGGTACGGCGGATACCGAAGCCATGGAGTTCCGCCAGATTTACGGCATGGACGTGGTGGTGGTCCCCACCAATCGGCCCATGGTGCGGGTGGACGCCAATGATCTGGTGTATCTGACCCTGGAAGAAAAATTCGACGCCATCGTCAAGGAAATCACCGAAGCCGTTGCCAAGGGCGCGCCCGTGTTGGTGGGTACCGCCACCATCGAAGCCTCCGAGTATCTTTCCAAGCGCCTGAAGAAAGACAAGATTGCCCACGAAGTACTGAACGCCAAGTTCCACCAGCGCGAAGCGCAGATCATTGCCCAGGCGGGTCGTCCCGGCGCAGTGACCATCGCCACCAATATGGCGGGTCGGGGTACCGACATCATGCTTGGCGGTAATCCGGAAGAACAAATCAAGCACATGGATACCCCCTCGGACAGCGAGGCGGAAAAAATCCGTGCCGAGTGGCAGGCCAACCATGACAAGGTCATGGAAGCGGGCGGCCTGCATATCATCGGTACCGAGCGTCATGAATCCCGTCGGATTGATAACCAGCTTCGGGGTCGTGCCGGCCGTCAGGGGGATCCGGGTTACACCCGTTTCTTCCTGTCCATGGAAGACGATCTGATGCGTATCTTCGCTTCCGACCGGATCCGCAATATGATGCGCTCGCTGGGGCTTGAGAACGGTGAGGCCATCGAGCATCGCTGGGTGACACGTGCCATCGAGAATGCCCAGCGCAAGGTGGAAGGGCGCAATTTCGATATCCGCAAAAATCTGTTGGAATACGACGATGTGGCCAACGACCAGCGTCGGGTTATCTACACCCAGCGTGACCAGATCCTGGAAACCGAGGATCTGAGAACGTCCGTGGAAGGCATTCGTTATGATGTGGTGACCGAGCTGGTGCACAGTTATCTGCCACCGGGTTCTGTGGAAGACCAGTGGGATGTGCCGGGCCTGGAGAAAACCCTGGAAGCGGAATTCCAGTGTAATGCGCCGGTTGGCCAGTGGCTCAGCGAAGACAACCAGATGCATATCGATGGGGTCATTGAGAAGCTGGTGGAAACCCTGGAGCAGGACTACCTGCGCAAGGAACAGGAGATCGGTGTCGAGGATCTGCGCAAGATCGAGAAGCACCTGATGCTGCAGATTCTCGACCGTCACTGGAAAGAGCATCTGGCCAATATGGATCATCTGCGTCAGGGGATTCATTTGCGTGGTTACGCCCAGAAAAACCCCAAGCAGGAATACAAGAAAGAGTCTTTCGAACTGTTCCAGGGGCTGCTTAACCAGATCCAGCATGAGCTGATCCGTGTTCTGCACAGCTTCCAGGTGCGTCGTGATGACGAAGTAGAGCGTCTTGAGCAACAGCGCCAGGAAGAAGCCCGCCGGCAGGCTGAAAAAATGAAAATGCAGGCGGCTCCCGAACCGGGCACTGATGGAACCGCCGGTGAGAGTGACCAGGCAGGGGCCCCGAAGACAGTGGTACGAGAGGGGCGAAAGGTAGGCCGCAATGAACCTTGCCCCTGTGGCTCGGGCAAGAAATACAAGCAGTGCCACGGCAAGATTGAATAGAATCTAGCTACGAGCTTCCAGCGACGAGAAATACAAAAGCACCGGTTTTCACCGGTGCTTTTCGTTATTATGGCTAGTAGCTCGTCGCTTAAAGCTAGTAGCTGAATTTTCAAGGAATGGGTTATGACACAGACAGAATGGTTGCCTGTCCCCGGTATCCGTCTTGCCGCTGTTGAGGCTGGCATCAAGAAGGCCAACCGGAAGGATCTGGTATTGCTGGAATTGGCCGAAGGCAGTCGTGTCAGTGGTGTTTTCACCCTGAATCGTTTCTGTGCTGCGCCGGTGCAGGTGGCAAAAAGTCGTTTGGCCGCAGAAGCCCCCAAGTACCTGATGATCAACACCGGCTATGCCAATGCGGGTACCGGTAAAAAGGGGATGGAAAACTGTCTGGCCAGTTGCCGCCTGTTGGCCGAGGCGGCGGGTTGTCGTGAAGATCAGATCCTGCCGTATTCCACCGGGGTGATCGGTGAGCAGTTTCCGTTACCGGCATTTGAAAAAGGCCTTCCCCATGCTCTGGCCGTGCTGGATGAGCATCATTGGGGACGGGCGTCGGAAGGCATCATGACCACCGATACCTACCCCAAGCTTACCAGTCGTCGCGTGGAGATCGACGGTGTGCCGATCACCGTTACCGGTATGGCCAAGGGCTCGGGCATGATCAAGCCGAATATGGCCACCATGCTGGGTTTTATCGCCACCGATGCGCCCATCGCCAAACCTCTGTTGGACCAGTGGGTGAAAACCCTGGCGGACAAGTCTTTTAACCGGGTCACGGTGGACGGCGACACCTCCACCAATGATGCCTGTATGCTGATCAGCACGGCTACTGCGCAGATGCCTGAGATTCAGGCGCTGGATGATCATAGCCAGCTGCTGTACCAGGCCCTGGAAAGTGTGTTCGTGGAACTTGCCCAGGCACTGGTGCGCGATGGAGAAGGCGCCACCAAGTTTGTGGCAATTACCGTGGCCGGTGCCGACAGCGAATCCGATGCCCGGACCGTGGCGGAGACCATTGCCCATTCTCCTCTGGTAAAGACGGCGCTGTTTGCCTCAGATCCCAACTGGGGCCGTATCCTGGCTGCCATTGGCCGTGCTCCTATTGTGTCCCTGGACGTGGATAAGGTCAGCGTCTGGCTGGATGATCTGCTGTTGGTAGAGCAGGGCGGTGTGGCGGACAGCTACGAAGAGGCGAAAGGGGCCGAAGTGATGGCCAAGCCGGAGATCCACATTCGCGCGGACCTGGCCAGCGGCGATGCCGAGTGCACTGTGTGGACCTGTGATTTCAGCTACGACTACGTGAAGATCAACGCGGAATACCGCACATAATCTGAATGCCCGACGAATCACCGCTGTAGGAGCTATGCTCGCAAGGCGAACCGGCTCGCGACGTTCATCCGTTGTTGCGCCTGCGCGCATGGCACTTCCGAGGCTCCCTAAGAAACGTTGTTTATGACCGAAGCCACCACCCCCGCCATCACCGTCGTTGCCGCCATCATCCGCGGCAACGACGGTCGTATCTGCCTGAGCAAACGTCCGGACCACAAGCATCAAGGGGGGTGCTGGGAGTTTCCTGGCGGCAAGGTAGAGCCGGGCGAGTCACTGTCGATGGCCCTGGCCCGGGAGCTGGAGGAGGAACTGGGCATGCAGGCAGCGATTTCCTCTCCGTTCATGACGATTGCCCACCAGTACGAGGATTTGCACGTCACCCTGCATTTTCGCGATGTCACCGCCTGGCAGGGCGAGCCTTCGGGCCGTGAAGGCCAGCCGGTGCGCTGGTTCGAGATTCCCGAGTTGCCGACGCTGGAATTTCCGGCGGCGAACCGGCCGGTGGTGACGGCAATAACATTGCCTGCCCGCCTTGCCATCGCGCCGGATAACCAGGATCTCGACGCCCTCAAGGTGGGCATCAATCGTCTGGATGCCGCTTCCACGGGGTTGTATCTGCGCCAGTGGAGCGAGCATGCGGCACTGCCGGAGCTCCTGGAGCTGTGCCGGAAGAAGGGCATCAAGGTATGGTTGCGGGCTTTATCCGCAAAATGGATGGAACAGGCATCCTTGCAGTGTGTCTTCGGGCTGCACCTGCCCGAATCGGTATTGATGGATTGCCGGGAGCGACCGGGTTTTCCCGGTGTGGTATCGGCGGCCTGCCACAGCCGGGACGCCCTGGCAAAGGCGGTGTCTCTGGAGCTGGATATGGTTCTGGTTTCCCCGGTAGAGACCACCGCCAGTCATCCGGATCGTCCCCCTCTGGGTTGGCAGCAAGCAGGGCAATGGATTACCGGGTTGCCGCTGGCCTGTTATGGGTTGGGCGGTGTCTCGCCAGCGGATCTGGAAAAGGCCCGCCGGCATGGTGCCGTTGGCGTGGCGGGAATTCGTGCCTTCTGGCCGGGCTCTGCCCCTGAACCTGTGTAGGGTTAGGGTGCCATTGAGCCTAGGGTAGGCGTTGGCGCCTCTCCCCGTTACGCCCCTGTTAGAGAAAGAGGCATGGGTTTATTCGCACTGCTGCACGAGCAGCCGAATCCGCAGCTTATCCCGTCAGACGATCAAAACTCTTCGAAATCCCCGGGTGCATTGTCATCACCGGGAATTGCATGGCGCTCCGCCGCCCAGTCGCCCAGATCAATCAGTTTGCAACGTTCGGAACAGAAAGGGCGCCAGGGGTTATTGTCCCAGCGGGTAAGCGATTTGCATTGGGGACAGGGATAGGTACGGGTGGTGTTATCGGTATCAGACATGTTCAGAGTGCGTTGGCCATTTTTAGATAGCGTTGATGCAGGTCTGTGAGTTGCTCATGAAATGCCTGCAGCGACCCGTGATTCTCAATCACATCGTCGGCCTGGTCCAGGCGTTTGGTCCTTTCCATCTGGGCTTTCATGATGGCGGCAACCTGGTCTTCAGGAACATGGTCGCGGGCCATGGTGCGCTGCACCTGCAGTTCTGCGGGGGCATCAACCACCAGAATACGATCCACCAGGTTTTTCTGGCTGGTTTCCAGCAGTAGCGGGGAAACCAGGACGGTATAGGGGGACTGGCTGGCCGTAATCTGTCGTTTCAGCTCTTCCCCGATGGCCGGGTGAGTAATGCCTTCAAGAACTTTCAGCGCGCTCGCGTCCGCAAACACGATTTCGCGCAGGGCGCGGCGATCAAGGGCGCCTTCCTCAGTGAGAACATGCTCACCAAAATGCTCGGCGATACGCTCAAGCGCGGGCTGGCCTGGCTCTACCACCACCCGGGACGCCAGATCTGCATCGACAATGGTAATGCTCTGTTGGGCCAGGAAATCCGTGGCGGCGGTCTTGCCGCTACCAATGCCACCAGTCAGGCCGACTACGAACATGCTTACTCCAGAACAAGGCTTCACTGGCGCTGGAGCTTGACCGCTTCGCTTTGCAAAGCAAGGCTCCAACGAAAATTATCCAGGGGTTTTCAGCTACTCACTATTCACTGTGAACTATTAACTGATTCTGAACATCCCCAGATACGAACTGACGATGGTATCGCCCCACAGCAAGGCAATCCAGCCGGCGGCGGCCAGATAGGGACCGAAGGGGATCTGGGTGCGTTTTTCACCACCGAACAGCGTCACGAGAAGGGTAAACACCAGTCCCACCACGGAAGACAACAGGATAATCAGCGGGAGATACTGCCAGCCCGTCCAGGCCCCCAGGGCGGCCAGCAACTTGAAATCACCGTAGCCCATCCCTTCCTTGCCGGTGAGCAGCTTGAACAGCCAGTACACGCTCCACAGGGAAAGATAGCCCGCCATGGCGCCAGCCACCGCATTGGGCAGGGATACCGGTGATACCCCCAACAAGGCTGCCAGCAGACCGGCCCACAGCAGCGGATAATTCATGCTGTCTGGCAGCAGGGTGGTATCCGCATCAATCATGGCCGCTGCGAGCAGGGTCCAGGTGGCAAACAGCATAAAGAGCAACCAGGGGCCGTAACCGAAATGCCAGGCACACAGACCGGCAAGCAGACCACTGGTCAGCTCAATAACCGGATAACGCTTGCTGATTGGCGTATGGCACTCTCTGCATTTGCCTTTCAGCACCAGCCAGCTAATGACCGGGATATTCTCGTACCAGGTAATGGCATGGTTACACTTGGGGCACCGGGAGCGGGGGGTGACCAGATTGAAAATCTCGCCATCCTCCTCCGGGGGAAGCTCCAGAATTTCCCGGGCCTCCTGCTTCCAGCCGCGCTCCATCATTACCGGAAGACGGTAGATCACCACGTTAAGGAAGCTGCCGACCAACAGGCCCATTAATACACAGAGTCCAACCAGCAAGGTTGGACTACCGGAAAGAGCGTCCAGAAAATTTTCTATCATTATCAGCCTACAACCTGGCCCAACTGGAAAATCGGCAGATACATCGCGATGATCAAGCCACCGATAAGTACGCCAAGCACTGACATGATGAGAGGCTCCATCATACTGGTGAGCCCGTCGACAGCATTGTCGACTTCATCCTCATAATAAATGGCCACTTTTTCCAGCATGGCATCCAGTGCACCTGACTCTTCGCCGATCGCGGTCATTTGTAATGCCATAGCCGGGAAGACCCCGGTAGCCCGCATGGCGAATTGCAGCTGCTGACCAGTGGATACATCTTCCTTGACTTTGTAAACGGCATTGCGGTAAACCACGTTGCCTGTGGCACCTGCGCATGCATCAAGAGCATCAATCAATGGAACCCCTGCTGCGAAGGTGGTGGAAAGAGTTCGCGCATATCTCGCGATGGTGGATTTGAATGCCAGGTCACCAACAATAGGGAGTTTTAATACCAGTCTGTCCAGGGCGTTTCGGAACGGTTCCGATTTTTTCTTGAGAGTAGAAAAGCCAATTGCGAATGCGACGATGCATACGACAATAAGCAGGAAATTGTTTTGCAGTCCATCAGACAACCCAATCACAAAAACGGTGAAAGCGGGAAGCTCGGCACCGAATCCTGAGAAAAGGTCTTGAAAAACAGGTACAACTTTCAGCAAAAGGATTGCCGTTACAATGACTGCTGCCACAACCACCGTTGCCGGGTATTTCATGGCTTTCTTGATTTTCTGTTTGAGCTGTTCGCTCTTTTCTTTATAGAGGGCGACCCTATCCAGCATGGTTTCCAGTGCACCTGATTGCTCACCAGCTTCGATCAGACTGCAATATAAATCATCAAATTGATCTGGGTGTTTTGACAGGGCTGTTGCAAAGTTGCTGCCGGATTCAACTTCCGTTTTCAGGCTTAGAACCAGCTGTTTCATGGTTGGATGTTCTAGGCCGTCAGCAACAATTTCAAAAGCTTGAACAAGAGGGACGCCGGCTTTCATCATGGTCGCCATTTGTCGAGTAAAAACGGCGATATCCATGGGTTTGATCTTTTTCTTTCCCCCTAGACTTACCTCTCTTTTCTTTACTACCTTCTTGGCGTTAATGCCCTGCTTGCGTAATTCGGCACGTACCAAAGCGGGCCCCTTGCCCGCAGTCTCTCCTTTTACTTTCTTTCCCTGGCGATCAACGCCTTCATAAAGAAAGGTGGAGTTTTTTTGTTCTGCTAGTTTTGTTGCCATAATTAATGTCCGCTTGTTACACGGTTAACTTCTTCCAGACTGGTAACGCCATGCATGACCTTTACCAGGCCGGAACGGTGTAAATCATTGAACCCTTCCTTGCGACACTGGTCTGCAATCTCGATGGAGTTTCCTTCTTCCATGATGATTCGGGCAATGCCATCAGTGATTTTGACGACTTCATAAATGCCCACACGGCCTTTGTAGCCGTTATTGCATTTTTCGCACCCTTGCGGACCATAGACAGTAAAACCTGAGCCGATGTCCTGTTCCGTGAATCCCATCTCAAGTAGGGATTGTTCCGGAATGTCTACTGCAGTTTTGCAGTGCTCACAGAGGCGGCGAGCCAGACGCTGGGCAATAATCAGCACCACTGAGGTGGCAATGTTGAACGACGGAACCCCCATGTTGCGAAGGCGTGTCAATGTTTCCGGAGCGCTATTGGTATGCAGGGTGGAAAGCACCATGTGACCCGTCTGTGCGGCCTTCACAGCAATATTGGCAGTTTCCAGGTCTCGGATTTCCCCTACCAGAATCACATCAGGATCTTGCCGAAGAAAGGCGCGCAGTGCAGCAGAAAAGTCCATCCCTTGTTTGGGGTTCACATTCACCTGGTTGATACCTTCCAGGTTGATTTCCACTGGATCTTCAGCGGTCGAAATATTGCGTTCCGGCGTGTTGAGGATGTTGACACCGGTGTAGAGGGATACCGTTTTACCAGAACCGGTGGGCCCGGTGACCAGAATCATGCCTTGCGGTTTATGCAAGGCATCCAGATACATCTGCTTCTGGTCTTCTTCATAACCCAGAGCTTCGATGCCCATTTTGGCGGATTCCGGGTCCAGAATACGCAGTACGATTTTTTCCCCGAATAATGTGGGGCAGGTATTAACCCGGAAATCGATGGCTCGTGTCTTGGAGATTTTCAGTTTGATTCGGCCATCCTGAGGAACGCGGCGTTCAGAAATATCCAGTCGTGACATGACTTTCAGGCGCGCGGACAATTTGCTAGCAATGTTGATCGGAGGTTTGGAGACGGTTTTCAGAATGCCGTCCTGACGGAATCGCACTCGGTAGGTCTTTTCATAGGGCTCAAAGTGTAAATCCGAAGCCCCTCCTTTAATCGCATCCAGCAGCAGCTTGTTGACGAAACGGACAATGGGAGCATCATCGGTGCCTGATTGGGTCTCGTCCTTTTTATCTTCGGCCGGGCCCACATCAAGATCACCCATATCATCATCCAGGTCATCAAAAGCGCTGCCTTCCGCTTCCGATTCCAGATGATCAATCCAGTGGGTGAGCTTGTCCTCTTCAACAATGATGGTCTCTACGTTGAGGCCAGTGTTGAAGCGTATCTCTTCCAGTGCGGGCAAATTGGTCGGGTCAGAGACTGCCACAAAAAGCCGGCTGCCTCGTCGAAACAGTGGCAGCACATGGTGCTTGGTAATCAGTTTCGGATCGACAAGGTCTTTGATCAGGCTGTCACGCTGAAAGGCACTCAAATCCAGGATGGGGTCGCCAAACTCCTCGGCTACGGCATTGGCGACCACTCTTGCCGAGAGTTTGCCGGAGCTCACCAGTTGGTGAACAAGACTGACACGCTCCTGACGAGCTTGCTGTAGCGCTTGTTGTGCATCTTCGGCGGTCAGCAATTCCTGCTTGATAAGTCGTTGCGGTAGGCCGCTGAAGGAAAGGGTCTGGCTAGTCATGGCAACCTGCTTGTTTATGCTTAGTATGGTCGGTATGCCCAACACTTTCTTCGTAACATACCGGTTGTCGCCGGCTCAGGGAAGAGTGGATCTCGCAAAATCAGTACCTTGTCGGGCCTTTTTAAAGATCCTCCCAAGTTTGCGTGACGCTTAGCCTCCTGTTGCTCTCGGTTTTGAAATGTGCCTGAACAGGTCGGAACGGCTTTCCTTATGCATCCCCGATTTGAGGAATTGCCGCTGCTGATAGCCTGGGCACTTGAGAACACTGTTGGCCTCTGCGGATTCCGGGTGGGTCGAGGTGGTGTTACGGCGGCCATTGGTGGTGACGCTTTTTGTCGGGGCGGTGCCGTGAGGTGACGAAAATTGTCGAAAAAACTTCATTCTGGCGCTGTGGAAGGCATTGCAGCTCCCTTCCTCGGGAGCGGTCCGTGGTCCGGGAGCACCCGCCATACGGGGCGTGGATAATGATTTTAGCGTATGCGCAAAAAGTTGGCCCGCCCTATGCATTGGTTTAGCGCAGAGGCTCGCCAGGGGTGAGCTCAACAACAAGGTTTGCACATTTTACGTTGGAGAGACGACATGAAGAAGCAAATGCAACAGGGTTTCACCCTTATCGAACTGATGATCGTGGTTGCCATTATCGGCATTCTGGCCGCAGTCGCTATCCCGGCTTACCAGGATTACGTGGAGCAGAGCCGTGTTGACTCCTGTCTGGCAGAAGCCAAAGGTCAGGCTAACAACTGGCTGATCGAATACTCGCAGGATCCGAATAACCTGTCAGCAGCGGTTACCGGTGCTTGCGATAGCATTACCGCTCCAACTGCCGCTCCCACAGATGGTGCGGGTGGTGTTACCGCGGGTTGGGTGACTGCCACAGCTAAAGACTCTGCTGCTACCACCATTACCTGTGATGGCTCTGGTACTTGCACTAAGTAAGCCTGATGTTAATGATTGGGTCCTGGTAACTTGACCTGATCCCGGAAAGGCCCGGTGGTTAAACCACCGGGCCTTTCTTGTAGTGTGGCGATGCATTGATCAGCCTCTGATGTTCTCCCTTGCCTCCCTCTCCTTTGAATACTCATTCTTGGCTATCCTGGTCGCAATCCTGTGTCCCATGAGCCCTCTCCGGGCAAGTCGTTATGTGTCCGCGTTCAGCGATTGACGTTTATTGTTTGTTTATGCCGAAAAGCGTTGCTGTTCCCAGTCGTTTCATTTGGAGAATGCCGTTAAGCATCTGTTTTTATTGATTTTTTATCTTGTTCGCATCTGGTCTGTTTTATGCATTGTTTTGATCAGGGGAAAGTCACCGGATAAAGATAATGAAGGAGGGGGGGGCTGTGAACGTTCAGCGAGGTTTTACATTGATTGAGCTGATGATTGTGGTAGCCATCATTGGCATTATGGCGGCTGTTGCTTTGCCTGCTTACAACGATTATGTGCGCCAATCGGCAGATAATGCCTGTCTTGCGGAGGCGGCAGCCCATGTGAGAGTGGGGGTGACTCATGTGGCTGTTACCGCCAACAGCTTTCCGGCCAACACGGCGCCAAGCCGCTGCACGGCATTGCCGGTAATCAATGCGCCCATCGCTGCAGGCGACACGCTGACGTTTACGCCGGTGTCACCAGGAACAGGCACAGTCACCTGTGATTTGGCGGGAGGGTTCTGTCGCCTATAACATGCAGAGAAAGGCTTTTCCCGGTAGAAATGTGTCTCGGATTTTAGTCGGAGATCTGAAAATAATCAGGGTCTCAAACGGTACTGCCGTCTCCGGCACCGTTAAACAATATACTCTGAGTCAATGGTGGCGATCATGATTGCAACCGCAGGGATAAATCGGTGGCGTGTATATGCTTGGTCAATGCTCCTGAGGAAAGAAACCATTCGTGGTTGTGGGGCAAAGCTTTGGCGTTCTCTACGGTCAGGTTGCCGGACACTTCCAGAGCGGATTCGGTGGTGACAGAAGCGGCCTCTTTCAGCATTCGGGCGCTGAAATTATCCAGCATAATCTGATCCGGCTTCAGCGCTGCGGCTTCTTTCAGCTCTGCCAGCGTTTCCACTTCCACAATAATCTTCTTCTCCGGCGCCAGTGCCCGCGCCCGCTCAATGGCGGCGGTGATTCCTCCGCAGGCCGCCACATGGTTTTCCTTGATCAGAAACGCATCGTACAGCCCCACCCGATGGTTCTGGCAGCCGCCGCAGAGCACGGCGTATTTCTGGCCAGCTCGCAGGCCTGGCAGGGTTTTCCGCGTATCCAGAATCGTCACGGTGGTGCCTGCCACAGCATCCGCATAGCGGCGCGCCGTGGTGGCGGTGCCCATCAGGGTTTGCAGGAAGTTCAGCGCAGTACGCTCGCCGGTGAGAATCTGGCGGGTATTGCCTCTCAGGGTGCACAGGGTGGTGTCCGCAGTCAGTCGATCACCATCCTCTACATGCCACTCAATCTGCACATCGCCCAGTTGCCGGAACACTTCATCCGCCCAGGGAATGCCGCACATGACGGCGTTTTCGCGCGTGATGATGGTGGCGGTGCTTTCGCTATCGGCGTCGATGAGCTGGGCGGTGATGTCACCGCTGCGGATGTCTTCTTCCAGGGCAAAGCTTACGTTGCGCTGAATGTCGTCACGCACATAGTCGGGCAGGGTGATGGTCATGCTGTTCTCGGTGCTGAACTCAATGAAAGACCCCGCAGGCAGGCCTGCGGGGTCGTGTTATGCGGCGATGGTGCCTTCAATCCGGGCGGTTGGTAAAGAATTCCCGACTCAGGCGGACCACCACGGGAGACAATAATAACAGAGCAATCAGGTTGGGTATCGCCATCAGGATATTCATGATGTCCGCCAATGCCCAGACCAGGTTCAGGCTGACCACGGCCCCCAGGGGCACCGCCAGTACCCAGATGACCCGAAAGGGCAGAATGGCCCGGTCACCGAACAGGAACTGGGTGCAGCGTTCGCTGTACAGGCTCCAGCCCAGCAGGGTGGTAAAGGCAAAGATCGCCAGCCCGCCGGCCACGATTACATTACCGAAGTCCCCGAACGTGGAGGAAAAGGCCAGGGCCGAAAGCGGCGCGCCTTCCTCGCCGCTGGTCCAGGCGCCGGAGGAGACAATGGCCAGGCCGGTGATGGAGCAGACAATGATGGTATCGATAAAGGTGCCCAGCATGGCGATGGAGCCCTGGCGGGCGGGGTGGTCGGTATTGGCGGAAGCATGGGCAATGGGGGCGCTGCCAAGGCCTGCTTCATTGGAAAAGATGCCACGGGCGATACCGAAGCGGATGGCTTCCTTGACCAGGGCGCCGGCGAAGCCGCCAGCGGCGGCGGTGCCCGTAAAGGCGCTTTCAAAGCACAGGGCCAGAGCCGCTGGCAGCGCTTCGGCATGGTCCACCAGGACAACCAGGCCGGCCAGCAGATAGGTCAGCGCCATGAACGGGACGATGAACGTGGCCACGGAGGCGATGCGTTTTACGCCACCCAGGACGACCAGGCCAACCAGCACGGCCAGGGTTACCCCGGTAATCCACGCCGGCAAGCCAAAGCTGTCCTGCAGGCCGTGGGCCACGGAGTTGGCCTGGACGCTGTTACCGATACCGAATCCGGCCAGCATGCCGAAGATGGCAAAGGCAATGGCCAGCCAGCGCCAGTTACGGCCCAGACCATTCTGGATGTAGTACATGGGGCCGCCAACATATTGTCCGGCGGCATCTTTTTCCCGATATTGCACCGCCAGAACGGCTTCCGCGTATTTGGTGGCCATGCCGACCAGAGCGATCAGCCACATCCATACCAGAGCTCCCGGGCCACCGGAATGAATGGCGGTGGCGACCCCCACGATGTTACCGGTACCGATGGTGGCGGACAGGGACGTGGCCAGGGCGGCACCTGCGCCGATGGTTCCGACCCCGGTCTGGGGGCCGAACATCTGTTTGAAACCGAATCCCAGCTGCCGCAGGGGCAGGAATCGCAGTATCAGGGTCAGGTAGATGCCGGTACCGGCAATCAGAATCAGTGCCGGCCATCCCCACAGGAAACCGCTGATCTGTTTAAGAATGGTAACCGCTTGCTCCATGGCTCTCGTCCATTTCCCCAAAAGGCCTTAGGCTATGGGAATTTAGCGGGCAGCGAAAGCTGGCGACGTGTTTGTGGTGGCTTAAACACAAAGTTTGACGTGCGAACTAGTTCAAAATTCGTATGCTGATGGTGTGATAGCGTAGTAAAGTATTAAAACCACAGTCCCATTTACTGAACGGGTGAAGTGCTATCCCCGGGGGTGTCATGGCCAAGGTTACCCAGCTCAAACCGGTTGCCGGCAAAGCAGCTGTCAACAGCCTGCCCAGACCTATCGAAAAAGTCCGTGACCGCTATTTGTCAGTGGCCTCTTCCTACCTTGAGGACATGCTGGATGGTGCGGACGACCGGCTCTACGATCTGGCCGAGAAAGAGACCGACAGCGAGCGCGAGCGCTATTTTGATGCCATGCGGGAGCTGCGCGTGCAGCGAGCCGGGCTCACTGCCGGCTTGAAACAGGCCATACAGCATCAGTTTGCCTGCCTCGGACAGGGGCAGGAGCAGGCTGAGTCCCTGGAAAATGCCAAGTTTGATCTGGACTCCCTGGCCCTGGTCAACGAAGAAGAGCTGGAAACGTCGGTGGCACTGGATAATATGGCCCGCAGAGCCCGCAACGGCTGCGCGGAACAGCTGAAAGTGTTGTGTCATCGCCTGGAGTACTTGTTCGAAAGCAAGGCGGAAATCACCGAGCGCAACAACCCGCTGGAACCCCGCCAGTTGGTGGATGCATTCAACCAGGGGCTGGAAAAGTTGTCCCTGGATATCAAGGCTAGGCTGATCATTCTCAAGCTGTTTGAGCGTGAGGTGATGGCGGAAACCGGCTTTATGGTGTCTGAAGCCAACAAGGTGTTGGTGGATGCCGGGGTCCTGCCAGACATGAAAACGGCGCCCATCGCGCCTGTTCGCAAACCCGGGAACCGTTCTCTGTCGGGGGGGCAGTCGTCGTCCTCCGGTGCTGGCGCTGGCGGTAACGACCAGATGTTCGGCTTGCTCCAAGAGCTGTTGGTCACCATGCGTGGTATGCAGGGCGGTGTTGCGCCGGCGAACGGCGCCGCGCCCGCTGTTGATATGAACGCGGCCATGGCGGTCATGCAGAATGGTGTGCCCTATCTGAATGGCGCCCCGGTGGCCAATGCGGCCTCCGTTCACCAGGTCAGCTCCGATGATTTGATGGGCGTGCTCAATCGCCTGCAGCGGGTGGAGCGAAGCCTGAGTGAGCAAGACGGCGAGCGGGCCAACCTGAAGGAAGATCTCTCCGAATTGCTCGACAGTGAGCATGGTGAAGCCATCCATGCCCTGGATCAGGCCGATGACGATGTGATCAACCTGGTGTCCCTGCTGTTTGATTTTATTCTTGATGACGAGGGCCTGCCCTCGGAGATCAAGGCGTTGATCGGCCGCTTGCAGATTCCCCTGCTGAAAGTGGCAATCACCGACAAGACCTTCTTCAGCAATGACAATCACGAAGCCCGGCTGCTGCTCAACATGTTGGCCCGGGCGGGTAACCAGTGGGATCCGCAGCAGGGCATTCAGGATGACCTGTATCAGCGTATCAACCATGCAGTACACCGCATCATCGATGATTTCGAGGATGATGCCAGCCTGTTTGCCACCCTGCTTGATGAATTCCAGGGCTTTTTTGATAGTCAGCGCTCACGTTCAGAACGGGTGGAGCAACGTGTCCGAGAGGCGGAAGAGGGCAAGGCCCGCGCCGAGCAGGCACGCCAGGAAGTGGTGGCCGTGCTGGACAAGCGCATGGCAGGGCGTCAATTACCGGATGTGGTGGTACGTCTGCTCCGGCAGGGCTGGCAACAGGTGCTGTACCTGACCTGGTTGCGCGAAGGGGCTGACAGTGAAGCCTGGCAACAGCAGGTCAAGGTCGTCGACGGCGTCGTCTGGAGTGTTCTCCCGCATCGGGATCAGGGCGCTCTGGAAAAGCTCAAGGCACTCAGCCCGAAACTGCTCAAAACCCTTCATAATGGCCTGGGTCAGATCAGTTACGATGATGCTGAAGCGAAGCAGCTGCTGACCAAATTCCGGGATGTACACCAGCAATTGCTCAAAGGCCTGGAAACCGAGCGCGTGGCGGTGCAGCCGGAAATGCCGGCCGCGGAGCCTCAGCAGCAGGAACAGAGCGCGGCCTTACCGGAAAACCATTTTCTGGTGAAAAAAGCCGGCCAGCTTTCTCCGGGTCAGTGGATTGAAATTGTCGAGGGTGACGAACCTCGCCGGGCCAAACTGGCAGCCAACATCCGTGGCGGCGTCAAGATGGTGTTTACCAACCGCCGGGGGATCAAGGTGGAAGAGTTTACTGCTTACACCCTGGCCGTTGCCCTGCATGAAGGGACTGTTAAACTCATCGAAGAGGGAGCCCTGTTCGATCGGGCTCTGGAAGCGGTTATTGGCGACCTGCGCCGTATGCAGGCCAACGTTCAACATTAGGTTGGTCGGCACCGCGCGGGAATAAGGAGCTAGCGCGGGTGCTCACCCTCAACGAACACCGGGTTGACCAGGCACAATGGTGTCCATCACCCAATTTCAACCTCCGTCCCGACCCCGATGACATTTCCCTGCTGGTGATCCATAACATCAGCCTGCCGCCGGAGCAGTTCGGCGGTGATTATATTCAGGCCCTGTTCCAGAACTGCCTGAACCCGGACGATCATCCCTACTTCCGCGAAATCCACCAACTTACCGTGTCGTCTCACTTCCTTATCCGGCGCGACGGCAGCCTGTTGCAGTTTGTTCCCTGCGACCAGCGTGCCTGGCATGCGGGCATATCCTGCTTTGCCGGGCGGGAAAACTGTAATGATTTTTCCATCGGCATTGAGCTGGAAGGCGCAGATACTGTCCCTTATGAAGAGGCACAGTACGCGACATTGACGGAGCTGACCTGGCTGTTGCAGACCCATTATCCGGCGATTGACGATACCCGTATCACCGGCCATGAACATATTGCCCCGGGTCGCAAGACCGACCCGGGGCCCGCTTTCGACTGGGCGGATTACCGGGCCCGCCTGGCTGCATTCAAGGAGGAAATGGCATGAAATTTCTGGTGCTGATACTGGTGCTTGGTCTACGCAGACTGGATACCAGCTGGCCGCTCTGGATTAGCAATCCGCAGCGTCATCAGGGCTGGTTGCAGCAATGGAGCAATCGCCTGGGGCAAGGACAACGGGTCTGGTGGCTGGCGGTGCTGTTGCCGGCAGTGCTGATTGCGGCCCTGACGTGCTGGCTGGATGGATTCTGGGGGCAGCTGCTGGTGCTGGCATTGGGCATTGCACTGATGCTGTGGCTGGTCGGTGGGCAAAGCGAGTTTCGTCATGTGGATGAATTGCTGGTGCGTGGCCGCATGAACGACCCGGAAGGCTTTGCTGCTCTGGCCACGGATGAATTCGATGTGACCGGAACGCCGGGGGACCCTGACTACCAGAGTGCCCTGACGGAAAGAATTCTGGCCCGGGAACAGGGCCTCTTTGTGGCGATTTTCTGGCTGGTGCTGCTGGGTTTCGGTGCGGCATTTCTGGTGGTGCTGAACCGGGCCTGGTTGAACCGGGCCGGTGAAGAGCAGGGCAATAGCTGGCAGGCCCGCCTGGATGGCTGGGCCTGCTGGCCGGCGAACAGATTGCTGGTGTTGAGCATGGCGCTGGCCGGCGACTTCACCGCAGTGATGGAGAAAATGCGGGGCCATTGGCTGCGTCAGGAGCACAGCGGCGACTCCCTGCAGCAGGTGGTCAATGTGGCACTGGAAACGGCACCGTCAGGGGAGCCAGGCTCCCTGTCTGCTGCCCTGGATCATCTGGAGTCACTGCAGGGACTGCTGCTGCGCTGTGTTGCCATCTGGCTGATCCTGTCAGCGCTGTGGATCATCGTGATCTGACGATAATTACCCAAGGTGTTCTGGACATGCGTAGGGTGCACTGAGCCCAAGCGAACTGCACCATTCCGGCGTTGACTGGTGCAGTTCGCTTGGGCTCAGTGCACCCTACGGGAAGTGTCGAAGTATTTTTCTCTCGATCAGACTTAGGTCTGATTTCGTCCTGTAGCGGCAGTGGTCATGCTGAAAGGGATCTTGCCATACCAAAACATCCGCCTGTGACCCGCCTCTGGTGATTATCGTCATTTGACCGGCCAGTCATTGCGGCTAGTATGGAAAGTGCTTGTAGTGGCTCGCCCAACACCCCCGGGCGTTTATTTCTGCGGTGCTGCAGTGATCCTGTCGTGCCGCCTGGCAACGCGAAAAAGGACGCACGCCCATGCACAAAAGAAGTTTCTTTGATGATATGGACCCGGCGGAAACCCGGGAGTGGCTTGAAGCTCTGGAGTCCGTCGTCGAGCGCGAAGGCCCGGAGCGGGCCGCCTGGTTACTGGATACCATCACCAATGAGGCCCAGGAACAGGGCATCCACCGAACCCACCTCAATACCCCGTACCTCAATACCATTCCCGCCAAGGACGAAGTGCCGATTCCCAGTGATATTTTCATGGAACGCCGGGTGCGTTCTCTGGTGCGCTGGAATGCCCTGGCCACGGTGATGCGGGCCAACATGAATGATGACGAACTGGGGGGCCACATTGCCTCCTTTGCGTCCTCCGCCACCCTTTACGATGTGGGATTCAATCATTTCTTCCGGGCCCCCAGCGATAAAAACGAAGGGGACCTGGTGTTTTTCCAGGGCCATTCCGCGCCGGGGGTGTATGCCCGCGCTTACCTGGAAGGGCGCATCAGCGAAGAGCAGCTGGACAACTTTCGTCGGGAAGTGGATGGCAAGGGCCTGTCCTCCTACCCGCATCCCTGGTTGATGCCGGATTTCTGGCAATTTCCCACCGTGTCCATGGGGCTGGGGCCGATCCAGGCCATCTACCAGGCCCATATCATGAAATACCTGCAAAACCGTGAATTGATCCAGAAGGATGACCGCAAGGTATGGGCCTTCCTGGGCGACGGCGAAATGGACGAGCCGGAGTCCCTGGGTGCCCTGGCCCTGGCTGGCAGGGAGAAACTGGATAACCTGATTTTTGTGGTCAACTGCAACCTGCAGCGGCTGGATGGCCCGGTGCGCGGTAACGGCAAGATCATTCAGGAACTGGAAGGCGTATTCCGTGGAGCCGGCTGGAATGTGATCAAGGTGGTCTGGGGACGACTCTGGGATCCGCTACTGGAACGGGATAACCAGGGCCTGCTGCGCCGGCGCATGGAAGAGTGCGTGGACGGGGAATACCAGGCCTACAAGAAAAACGGCGGCGCCTACACCCGTGAGCATTTCTTCGGTGAGTACCCGGAGCTGAAGAAGCTGGTGGAGCATATGTCCGACGATGAAGTGTACCGCCTCAATCGTGGTGGGCATGATCCGTTCAAGGTATACGCGGCCTACCATGCGGCGGTGAACCACACCGGTCGGCCCACGGTGATTCTGGCCAAGACCGTAAAAGGGTACGCCACCGGTGCCGGTGAAGCGGTCAACAAGACTCACCAGATGAAGAAGCTGGATCTGGAAAGTCTCAAGGAATTCCGTGATCGCTTCGATATGCCGTTCACCGACGAACAGCTCAAGGACGTGCCCTATTATCGGCCGGACGCCGACTCTCCGGAAATGCGCTTCATGAAAGAGCAGCGCGACCAGCTGGGCGGTTATATGCCGGTGCGTCGCCAGCAGGCCAGCCAGGCGCTGACTCTGCCGGGGCTGGATATTTTTGCCAACTTCCTGGAAGGCAGTGGCGATCGGGAAATTTCCACCACCATGGCGTTTGTGCGCATGATGAGCGCGCTGATCAAGGACAAGCAGATCGGCGAGAGAGTGGTGCCGATCGTGCCCGATGAGGCGCGTACCTTTGGCATGGAGGGGTTGTTCCGGCAGCTGGGGATCTACTCCTCCGGTGGTCAGAAATACGAGCCCGAGGATGCCGGCCAGGTCATGTATTACCGGGAAGACAAGAAGGGTCGTATCCTGGAAGAGGGCATCAACGAAGCGGGCGCCATGTCCGGCTGGCTGGCTGCCGCCACCAGCTACAGCGTGCACGATTTCACCCTGATCCCGTTCTACATTTATTACTCCATGTTCGGTTTCCAGCGCGTGGGCGACCTTTGCTGGGCCGCCGGCGACAGTCAGGCCCGCGGTTTTCTGCTGGGCGCCACCGCCGGACGCACCACGCTCAATGGGGAAGGGCTGCAGCATCAGGATGGTCACAGTCACATCCTGGCCAGCACGGTCCCCAACTGTGTCAGTTACGACCCGACCTACAGCTATGAGCTGGCGGTGATCCTCCATGACGGCTTGAAACGCATGTATGAAGACAATGAAAAGGTCTTCTATTACCTGACGCTGATGAACGAAAACTACGTGCACGGTGCCATGCCGGAGGGGGCCGAAGAAGGTATTCGCCGGGGCATGTACCTGTTGCGTGAAGGCAAGGGAAAAACCAAAAAATCCCCCCGCGTGCAGTTGCTGGGTTGCGGCACCATTCTGCGCGAGGTGGAAGCAGCGGCGGAGCTGCTCCGGGATGACTTCGGTGTGGCGGCAGATGTGTGGAGTGTCACCAGCTTCAACGAACTGCGCCGGGAAGGTCTGCGCCTGGATCGGGACGACATCCTCCATCCGGATCAGGAGCGTGAGACTACCTGGGTAGAGAAATGCCTGGATGGCCGCGAAGGTCCGGTGATTGCATCCACCGATTACATGCGTGCCTTCGCCGATCAGATTCGCCCCTGGGTGCATGCGCCCTATACCGTGCTGGGCACGGATGGTTTTGGCCGCAGTGATTCCCGTCAGAAACTGCGACACTTCTTTGAAGTGGACCGCTACTTTGTGGTGCTGGCGGCACTGAATGCGTTACGCAAGGCAGACAAGGTGGATGTGGCGACCGTGAAACAGGCCATCGAAAAATACGGCATTGATACGGATAAACCCTATCCGGTGATGCATTGATCGCACCCCAACGTGATCTCATAAAAGGAGACCGGTGTGAGTAAGACCATGATTCGTGTTCCCGATGTGGGCAGCAGTGATCCTGTTGACGTCATCGAGATCAGCGTGAAAGTCGGCGACACCATCGCCGCAGAGGACACCATTATCGTCCTGGAATCTGACAAGGCCACGGTGGAAGTGCCCGCACCGCAAGCGGGGAAAATTACCGCCATCAGCGTCAAGGTGGGCGACCGGGTCAAGGAGGGCGATGACCTGATGGAAGTGGAGGCCGACGGCGAGTCGGAGAATGCCTCTTCCGCAGAATCCGATGCGACCCGTGATGAGTCGTCAACCACGGAGAACAAAACAGAGCCGGAATCAACGCCGCCGGAAACGGATGCGCCTGACACGCCGAAAGCACAAGGGAGTGGTGGCAGCGAGACCGTTACCGTGCCGGATCTGGGCGATATTGATTCCGCCGAAATCATCGAAGTGAATGTGGCTGTCGGCGACAGTCTGGAGGCGGAACAGGTCATCGTGGTACTGGAATCGGACAAGGCGTCCCTGGAAATTCCTGCACCCTCCGCCGGCAAGGTCGAATCGGTGGCCGTGAAAGTCGGAGACAAGGTGGGTACCGGTGATACATTGCTGACCATGGCTGTGTCCGGCGGCCAGCCGACAGCGGACCAGCAAGGCGAGGCAGATGGGAAGCCAGAGGAACCCGCGGCAGCGCCGGCTTCACAGCAAGCTCAAACTGCGCAGACGCAAAAGCCGGCACCGGCAGCCTCATCGTCGCCAGCGGCAGATTCCGGGGCTCCTTCCAAATCCGTGCACGCCGGACCCGCGGTGCGCAAGCTGGCCCGGGAAATGTGCGTGGATCTGGCCCAGGTCCATGGCAGCGGGCCCAAGGAACGTATCCTCAAGGAAGACGTGCATGCCTGGGTGAAACAGCGCCTTGAGGGTGCGCCGGCTGCCTCCGGTGGTGGCCCGGCCGTGGCGTTGCCAGAAATTGATTTCAGCCAGTTTGGTGAGGTTGAACGGCAGGAATTGAACAAGCTGCGCAAAGTGTCCGTCCAGAACCTGACGCGCTCCTGGCTGACCATTCCCCATGTCACCCAGCATGACAATGCGGATATCACTGACCTGGAAGCTTTCCGCAAACAGCAGAACAAGGCCCTGGAAAAAGAGGGCGTCAAATTGACCATGCTGGCGTTTCTGGTCAGTGCCTGTGCCAGGGCCTTGAAGGAATTCCCCCGCTTCAATAGCTCCCTGGAAAACAGTGGTGAGGCGCTGATCCAGAAGCACTACATCAACATCGGCATCGCCGTGGATACGCCTAATGGGCTGGTGGTGCCGGTGATCAAGGATGCGGACAGGAAGGGGCTGAAGGCCATTGCCCTGGAAATGGGCGAGCTGGCGGAAAAGGCGCGTAACCGCAAACTGACACCGGCGGACATGAAGGGAGGGACGTTTAGTATCTCCTCGCTGGGAGGCATTGGCGGTACGGCCTTTACCCCCATCGTGAACTGGCCGGAAGTGGCCATCCTTGGGGTAAGCCGGTCCGACATGCAGCCGGTCTGGGATGGTGAGCAGTTTCAGCCTCGGCTGATGCTGCCGTTGAGCCTGTCCTATGATCACCGGGTGATTGATGGGGCCGATGCGGCCCGGTTCACGACCTACCTGAGCCAGTTGTTGACAGATATGCGACGGGCGTTGCTGTAGAAGCATCGCTGGCGGCGCGATTGCTACGTTGGAATCGCGCCGGGAGCGATGCTCCTACGGCAAAGAACAGACATTATCCCAGGTCTTTAATGGCCGGGTTTTGTGTATCGCGCGGGATAAGGCATTAGCGCGGGTTACTCTCCGCGCTTGCCCTTGTTCTCCTTCCAGTTTTCCTTGCGTTCTTCCCAGCGTGCCTTGCGTTGCTCTTTCATCTCAGCCAGCTTTTCCTGCTGCGCCGGGGTCAATACCTGGTTCATCTTGCTTTGTGTTTCTTCGTGCAAGGCTTTCATCTTTTCGCCCTGCTCCTGAAAAATCGCTTTGAGCTGGGTGCTTTGCGCTTCGCTCAGTTCCAGTTTCTTTTCCAGACGCTCGACCATGTGCTCCCCGCCTTTATGACCGGGGCCATAGGCAAAAGCGGAAGTGGTAAAGATAGCCAGGGCAACAATAGCCAGTTTCTTCATGATGCTCTCCTTGTGACTCAGTGAGTCCCTGTGAATGTGTGGGATCAGTATGGGCGGGAAGCGTGCAAGGAATATGCAGGAAAAAAGGAAGAAGCAGT
This sequence comes from Alcanivorax sp. HI0007, assembly GCF_001635525.1. NCBI lineage: Bacteria > Pseudomonadati > Pseudomonadota > Gammaproteobacteria > Oceanospirillales > Alcanivoracaceae > Alcanivorax > Alcanivorax sp. HI0007. The sequence continues at coordinate 49,011 of NZ_LWEJ01000148.1, read as the reverse complement.
GACAAGCTACAAGCCCCAAGATAAAACGTGAATCCTGGATTCTGTGCTTTTCAGCGCTGAGGCCGCGCCCAAAGTAGGGGCGCGGCCTCAGCGGTTTTCGATCATAAAACCTTTCACCATGTTGCAGCTTGAGGCTTGTCGCTTGCGGCTGTTATGGCTGCTCCAACCGGTATCCCACTCCGTAAACACTGCCGATCCAGTCATGGGATGCGTCACCCCCGTCGCTGAGTTTGCGGCGCAGTTTGCGGATGTGGCTGTCGATGGTGCGGTCGGACACTACCCGGTGATCCTGGTAGATTTCATCCATCAACTGGTCCCGGGACCAGATACGGCCGGGGTGGCGGGCCAGGGTGGCAAGCAGGGCAAACTCAATGGCGGTGAGAGCGACCCGCTGTGAACCCATGACGGCCTCATAACGCTCCTCGTCCAGAGTCAGGGTGGGGGCGGAACTGTCTTGGTGCGGATTGGCCCGGCGCAATACCGCCTTGACCCTGGCCACCACTTCCCGGGGGCTGAAGGGCTTGCAGATATAATCATCGGCGCCCAGCTCCAGGCCCAGCAGACGATCCACTTCATCCACCCGGGCGGTGACCATCAGGATCGGCACCTGGCTGTGTTGGCGAATGGCCTTGCACACTTCCATGCCATCACCATCCGGTAGCATCAGATCCAGCAGAATGGCCTGAAAGTGTTCCTTTTTTGCCAACGCCATGGCCTGCCTTGCGCTGTCGGTCTGCTCGGTGTGAAAGTGCGCGTGCTGGAGATAGTCCGCCATCAGTTGTGACAGGCGGGGCTCGTCTTCCACGATCAGGATGCGATTCATGGGGCGCCTCCCGGCAGGGTAATGCGGATGCGAACGCCGCCCAGAGGACTGTGTGCTGCCGCAATGGTGCCGCCATGGGCTTCAACAATCCGCTGGCAGATAGCCAGCCCCAGGCCGGCCCCGCCCGTGCGGCGGTTGCGAGAGCTTTCCACCCGGTAGAGATGATCGAACAGGCGGGGCAGGGCATGGTCGGGCACGCCGGGGGCGCTGTCGTCGACAAGGAGTTCCCAGTGGCCTGACTGCTGTGTCAGGGACAGGCTCAAGGTCCCGCCGCTGGCCGTGTACTTGAGCGAATTCTGCATCAGGTTGTCCAGCAACTGGCGAATACGCACCGGGTCCATATCGATAACGGCTCGGTCGGGAAGATGGGGTTCCAGGCTGATGCTCTGCTGGCTAAAGCTGTTGCGATAACTGTCGATCACCTCGCCAAGCAGGTCCGCCAGATCGTCTTGATGGAACTGGTAACGCAGATTGCCACCGTCGGCCAGCGCCAGATCGTGCAGGTCGTTGATCAGGTGGGTGAGCTGGGCCACTTCTCCTTCCAGGGATTTGATGAACGCCGGGCTTAGAGGGCGAATACCATCGCTGATGGCTTCCAGTTCGCCCTGCAGGATTGCCACCGGGGTGCGTAGTTCGTGGGCGATGTCCGAGAACCAGCGTTGACGGGCTTGTTGCCCCTGATCCAGGCGCTCTGCCAACTGATTCACCTGTTCAGTGAGCGTACCCAGTTCGTCCCGGCGCCGGCTTTCCAGACGGGCGCTGTAATGGCCTTCCTGGAGATCGCGGGTGTGCTTGGACAGGGCCAGAATCGGAGCCACCAGGTGGCGAGCCAGCAGCCAGGAGACCAGCAGTGACAGCAAGACACCGACAAACAGCATCCAGCCGATGAAGCGCAGTTGGCGGCCCATGAAGCGCTGGTCCAGCTTGTCGCGGATGGCTTCCTGATCCGGGTAAGTCAGGTAGCCAACGATACCAGGGCCGACCTGGACGGGGATTTCCGAACGGAATTTCGGTGGCACTGGTGGGCCCAGCAGCCGCTGCCGATGTGCATCCAGCAGTTGCAGGTGGCGGTGATCAGCACGGCTGTCCCGGTCATCATCCCGGTCGCCGGCCAGCCGGTAGAGTCGTTTAAGCAGGCGGGGATCGTCCATCAGGAATTGCCAGCCGCCACGCTGCTGGTAGAGCAGACCCAGATGATCTGCCAGCCTTTCTACCTGGGCCTGCTGGCGTTCATCCAGATAGGTTTCCAGGCTGCCCAGAAAGGCCAGGTAATAGAAACCGCTGGCCGCCAGGGTGAGCACCAGGAAGGTGGAAAGGAAAATGACAAAGAGTTTGTTGCGGATGCCCATGGCAAAACATCGTCAATCCGGGCTTACAGTGTAGCCCGGGCCTTTGCTTTTGCGTCAGGGTTGCACAATGTTTTCACAATGGCCGTTGCAAATTGTTCCTCAGCCTTTCGGCGTCCAAAGCGTCTCCGGCGATTCCTGGCGCAAATTGATCACCCGGGCCATCACGAATAGCAGATCAGAAAGGCGATTGATCAGAGCCAGGCTGACCGGATTGACGGCGTCTTCGTCGGCTTCCAGAAGGGCAACAAGGTGGCGTTCGGTGCGCCGGGCGACCGTGCGACAGTGATGGCACCAGGCGGCATCCGGGTGGCCCCCGGGGAGAACGAACTCTTTGAGCGGCGGCAGCTCCGCATTGAAGGTATCCGCCCGGGATTCCAGTTCCACCAGATCGTGATCGTCGATGACCCGGCGACCGGGGATCGCCAGCTCGCCGCCGATATCGAACAGCAATTGCTGGGCCAGGCCAAGCACGGTATCCAGATCCGTATCCAGGGACCGGGCTCGCAGTACCCCCAGGGCGCTGTTCAGCTCATCCAGCTCACCCAGTACCTGAATGCGCGGATGCCATTTGCTCACCCGACTGCCATCGGCAAGCCCGGTGTCGCCACGGTCGCCGGTGCGGGTAATCACCCGGTTGATGCGGGTCTTGTCCTTGTCGCTCATGGTGGCTCCTGATGGGGGCGCGTATCACTCTTTTCCCGTTGGAGCCTTGCACGCAAGGCGAAGCGTTAACCTCATTCGCCTTGCGTGCAAGGCTCCAACGGGGTTGGGGTATGACCTTAGAATTCCACGCCAAACGCGGCCCGGTAATGACGTTCCGGTAACGGATACAGCGTGGCCGTGTTTGTGGTGTTGCTGAAGTTACCGTAATCCACCACCTGGTGATCTTCCAGGTTGTAGACCCCGGCCTTGAGGTACATGGCCCGGTAGCGAGCAGTCAGCTGCAGGTCCGTGGTGCGGTAGTGGTCCAGTTTGCGGAAGCGGTTGTCCAGGTCCCCGTCGAACCGTCGATCCCCCACATAGCGGTGGCTGATCTGGGTGGACAGCCAGGACAGGGCCTGCCAGTCGGCAATCAGTTGCATCGTCTGTTCCGGCACCAGCGGGACATCGTTGCGGTCGAAGGGGCCACCGTCGAAACGGGCCTGCTGGGCGCTGGCATTGATGGTCAGCATCAGGTCCTTGTCCAGCCGCCAGCGGGAGTTGATGCTGACGCCCTTGTGCACGGTGCGGTCATCCAGATTGCGGTTGGAACCAAAGGCACCGACGGTTGGGTCGAAGACGATCTCGTTGTCGATCTCGGCCCGCCAGAAAGTCAGGGTGGAGTGCTGACGTCCCTGGGACCAGCTGGCCCCGGCGGTGTAGCCCTTGCCGGTTTGCGGATCAATGGGGGGATTGAAAGGACTCAGTTCATCCACATTGGCAATACGCACACTGCGCTGGGCGCCGGCGAACAGGGCCAGGTTGCCGGTGAAGGTATAGCGAATCCCGCCCTCGTACATTTCGCCGTCCTGCTCCTTGTCTTGTCCTTCGCCGCTAAGGGTGCTTTCCAGCTTGCGGGCCCCGGCGCTGACGGACAGTTTCGGAGTCAGGCTGACCAGGTTGTGCAGATACCAGGCCCGCTGGCTCTGTTCCAGTTCCCGGTCACCGAAACTGGTCTGGCTGTCGTAGTCGTATTCGTTCAGATCCAGACCCAGGGTCCAGTTGTGCACTGCGCGACCGGTGGTGTGCTGACCTTCCAGTTTGGGGGTGACGCTGATGCTCTCTACCACGGTTTCCCCCACGCTGCCGCTGGAAACGTATTCAAACGCCTGCTGCTGACGGCGTTTGCTGGCTTCCAGGGTCAGCGCGGTGTTACCGCGCAAGGCGATGCGCAGGCCCGGCATCAGCCAGTAATTGTCCTGTTCGGCATCATCGAAGGGAGTGTCGGTCCCCTGTGGGTCATTGCGAAATTGCGCGTCGGTGCGACCGCCGGGCAGGCCCAGTTCCTGGTCTTCGCCGCTGGCGGTGAAGTAGGCTTCGATACCTTCCTCCTGGTAGCGCACATCGGCGAAGGCGCTGTGATTGCGCACCGCGTTGTTGTCCCGGTACCCGTCGCTGTCCAGGGTGCTGATGGCCACAGCGCCGCTCAGGTTGCCCTGCTGGCCGGTGGCATAGCCGCTGCCGCCAAGGGTGCCATAGCTGCCGCCATTCACTTCCAGCCCGGCGCTGTTTTCATAGCGGCGGCGGGTGATGATATTGATCACCCCGCCCACGGCGCCATTGCCGTACAAGGCTGCACCCGCGCCAGGAAGGATCTCGATACGCTCAATGGCGGCCAGGGGAATGCCACTGAGGAAGGGGCTGGCCAGATCAATATTCGAGAGGCGGCGACCATTGAGCAGGATCAGGGTGTTCTGGTTGGCGGTGGCGCCAAAGCCCAGCAGGTCCAGGCTGGCCTCGCTGCCGTTAATGCCAAAGAGCTGACTGGCCTGCAGGCCGCCCACGGTATCCAGCACTTCTGTCAGGTTGCTGGCGGGCATGCTGGCCAGGGTTTCCCGGTCCAGGGTCAGGGTGCCGGTGGGCAGCTCCCCGGCCAGGCTGGGATGACTGGCGCCACTGACTTTTACCGCCTTGATTTCGTTATCAGCCAGGGTCAGGCCGCTGGAGGCAATCAGGCCTATGGCCAGAAGATGTCGAGGTTGCATCGGTGTTCCACGAATCCAGAGAAGTGCCCGCTACGATGGCGAAAAACCGCGTCTAATTCCAGTGCTGATGGGTAAAAGCCGCAGCGGTCGGGATGACTCAGAAAGGGTAGGGCGGGGGGCATTCAGGTTCGAGGTTCGAGAAGCGAGTTTCGAAGAGCAAAACCATGACCACCGGGAAAGCCTGGTTGCCGCTTCTTGAACCGGGTATTTCGTCACGGTTTTAGCGCACCGTTAGTGCCGTGACCACCTGCCTGTTGGCGGGAACTGCCAAGCCCAGTTTCTCTGCCTGCTTCACCAGCCAGCCATTGATGGCATCCACCTCCGTGGGAGCGCCCCGTTGCCGGTCAGCGCGCATGGAGGAGGTGTTGCCGGCGGTGGCCCGGGCCACGGCGAGCACATTGTCCATGGAATGACCGGGCCATGCCGGGTCCAGGTGCTGCAGTATCTGATCTGCTTCCCGGCAAAGTTGCTGGGCCTGTTCGCGCAGGGCCGGGTCGTCACTCACCCGGCCATTGGGCACATCGTGGAGGGCGGTCAACGGATTGATTACCGCATTGGCGACCAGCTTGTGCCACTGGCGCGGGCGGATATCGTCCTCCCAGTGCAGGTGGGGCCAGTGTTTGGCCAGGGTGGCAAACCAGTCAGGCAGGGGGCTGCTGCCACCCAGCCAGGTGGCATTTTCCGCCACCACGGTATGGGTGGGGTGTTGCCCTTTGACGGCGCTGGTGGTGATCGCCTCCATCAGCTGACAGCCCGCTGGCAATAAACCGTCCAGGGCGCCGATGCCGTTCTGAAAACGCAATACCCGGGTGCCGTTATCGAGACGGTCAGCCACGGTCGCCATCGCCTGGCGGGTATATGGGGTTTTGACGGCCACCAGTAAATGGTCGATCCGGTCGGGCAGGGCCGCAGGCGCCAGCACAGGCAGTGAAAAGGCGTGCGGCTGTCCGTCCGGCAGCCAGAGCGTTTTTTCCAATGGCGAGGCGGTGGCGTCACGAATCACGGTGATCCGGTGCCCGGCCCGGGTCAGATACCAGGCCGCCAGCGAGCCCATATTGCCGGCCCCGAGCAAAAACCAGTGGGGAAGAGTGTGTGGCATGGTGTCCAACCGCAAAGAATGGTTTTGTACCACAGCCGGCACAGAGAGCACAGAGATCGGGGAGATTGTTGTCGGCGGATGGCCGTGAGCGGCAATATCAGATTGAAAGCGGGAACCGGGTGTCGACGCTCAAAACCGGGACGCGGTGGGGCGGCGTCAAGTCACACGTTGGCGGTGGCCGAGACAATGCGTCGTTCGCTGAGGGACTGATCCAGCTCCACCAGGGCCTGGTCGAACATCTGCTCGGCACTGCCATGGCCTTCGGAGGCAGCGATTGCCATGCTTACCTGCAAGCTCAGAAAGCCGGCAGCGGTCTGGTAGGCCCGGTGGTTGAGCCCTTCATACAAGCGCCGGAAACCGGTGGGATCGCAATGGCTCAACTGGGGTTGCCAGGTGATCAGGGCAAACTGGTCGGTCTGCAACCGGCAGAGATGATCCATGGGACGCACCGACTGGCGCAGGCGCCGGCTGAACGCCAGGACCCCCTGCTGCATTACCTTGTCGCCCCGCTGGGCACGCAGGGCCTCGAAGTCTTCCAGGCGCAGCATCAAGAGGCAGGCGGCGCCGCCCCGTTTTTCTGCCTGCTTGAGGGTATTCTGCAGGGCGCGGAGGGCGTCCTGGCGATTACCGAAACCGGTGAGGGGATCGATGAGGGCGTGGCGTTTGAGCTGACGGTTTACGGTCAGCATGCGCTGGTAGTCGGTTTGTATGCGGTTGTGACGCTGAATGATCCGGTCTGCCGCCATCACCCGGTGATGCAGTTGCTCGGTCATGGCGGATTTGGACACAAAATCGTCCACGCCCTGGTCAAAGGCCTGTTGCAAGGCCGCCACGCCTTCGCGGGCGGTGAGTAGCAGCACATAGGTGTAGCGATTGCTGGCTTCGTCGTTTTGACGAATGCGACGGGTCAATTCCAGGCCGTCCATGCCGGGCATCAGCCAGTCCGCCACCACCAGGTCGGCGGGTTGTTCGGTCAATTGGCCGAGAGCGTCCTGGGCGCTGTGGGCGTGGCGAATGCGGGTATAACCGGCAGTGGCGAGGGTGCGATTGACCACCGCCGCCGAGAAGCGGGCATCGTCCACCACCAGAATATCGAGTTCCGAGTCACTCATCCGTGTGTTCTTATTGTTGTTTTTTGTAAGTGTCCACTATAGCCGGTTTGTCAATTGATTGAAAAGTATACTGTCTCCCTGCCGGGTCGGGGCGCTGCCTTACTGCCGGAAGGCCTCATGGCGCTGGATCAGATAGATCAATCCCAGCACCGGCACGCCCATCAGGCTGGCCAGCAGGAAAAAACCGGGATAGCCCAGGTTATCCACCATGCTGCCGGAATAGCCGCCAATGGTTTTGGGCAGGAGCGTCATCAGGGAGCTGAAAATGGCGTACTGGACGGCGGTGAACGACACATTGGTCAGCTGGGAGAGGAAGGCCACAAAGGCGGCGCTGGCCAGGCCAGCGGTCAAGTTATCGGCAGAGATCACCGCATACAAAATGCGGATATCGTGGCCCGCGTAGGCCAGCCAGAGAAACAGCAAATTGGTGGCCACGGTCAGGAATGCCCCCAGGTAAAGCACGCGTATGACCCCGTGTCTGACCGCCAGCAGCCCCCCCAGAAAACCGCCTGCGATGGTCATAAACAACCCGAAGGTTTTTACCACCCCGGCAATCTCGGTTTTGGTAAAGCCAATATCTTCAAAGAAGACATTGGAAATCACCCCGAGAACAATATCCGAGATGCGGTAAAAACCGATAAACACCAACAGCAGTAACGCCAATCGTTTGCCGTAACGCTGGAAGAAATCTCTCACCGGTTCCAGGTAGCTCTCGGTGACCAGACGCGTTTCATACAACGGTGTCAGCGAGAGGGCCTTGATCACCATGGCAACCGTCAGAATGGCCAGGGTAAGGCGAAGTGTCTCCACGATCAGCCCGGACAAGACCCCATTGTGGAGAACGTCAGTCAGGGTGGTGCGCAGGGCCGTGGCGAGCTCGGCGGTCATGACGTAGACGCTGATAAATGTGGCAATACCGGCCACAAAGATGGTCAGGAATTTCAGGTATTGGCTACTGCTGTACTGGTAGGGCGATGTTCTGGGATTGTCAGGCTCACGAATAATCAAGGTGGTAATGGCGCCAACCAGCATGGTTAGGGCCATTAACGCATAGGTGGTTTGCCAGGCGGGATAACTGTAGGCCTCGCTGGTTGAGCCCAGCCAGCTTGCCAGCACCAGGGAGCCGGCACCTGAGGTGAGCATGCCTATCCGGTAGCCGGCGATATAGGACGAGGACATCAGCGCCTGTAATTCTGCCCCGGCAGACTCGATGCGATAGGCATCAATGACAATATCCTGCGTGGCTGCGGTAAACCCGAGCATTACCACGGCAAAGGCCATCAGATTCAACGCGCCGGGTTGTGTGGGATCCACCAGAGAGATACTGAAGACGGAAATGGCCACCGTGGCCTGGGCTACCAGCAGCCAGGCGCGACGGCGTCCCAGCCAGCGTGTCAGGCCGGGGATGGGTAAGCGGTCAATCAGCGGCGCCCAGAGAAATTTGAAGGAATAGGCCAGCGCGGCCCAGCTGAAGTAGGTGACGGTGGAGCGATCAATGCCCGCCTCGCGAAGCCACAAGGATAACGACGAGAAGATCAGGAGTAACGGAATGCCTGCAGAAAACCCGTAGAAGAACATGGTCACTACACGGGGGTGCAGGAAGGCTTTCAGGGATTGCTGCCAACTGGTCGATTGTGGGGGCATAAGTCTCTTGGCGGATGTTGCCGATGGGCGAAGGGCTCATCATAGACACTTTGTCCGCAAGGAGCGATGCGGGGGGCATTACCGGCCCAGGAAATACTGGCGGGGTACCCGGCCGCTCAGGACGGTGACATTTTCGTTGCGCAGTCGCTGTACCTGTTCTTCCCCTGCCGGCGTGCCTGCCAGGGCTATCCGGCCGTCTCCACGCAAGACCCGGTGCCAGGGCAGACGGGTGTCGCTGGGCAACTGGCTCATCAGCCGACCCACAAACCGGGCATGGCGGGGAAAGCCCGCCTGCCGGGCCACGGCGCCATAGCTGCTCACCGTGCCAGACGGAATGGCGGCAACAATCTGGTAGACGGCGTCTCGGAATGCAGGGTCCATAAAGGCAGCTTCAAGCCACAAGTTTCAAGCTACAAGGAAAACATGAAAGAAGACAAAAGGGCAGGCCCGAAGGCGTGCCCTTTTGTGTGGCCAGCACACCATGCTGGCTTGCAGCTTGCAGCTTGCAGCTTGCAGCTCAGCGAAGCCCGCCATCCATATCGATACAACGGCCGGTGAAGTAATCGGTCTCGAAAATAAAGGCCACGGAGCGGGCGATGTGTTCCGCTTCACCCAGACGCTGCAGGGGCACGGCCTGAATCAGGCGTTCACGGGCTTCCGGCTTCATGGCGGCCAGCATGTCGGTGTTGATGGTGCCGGGGGCCACGGCGCCGGTACGGATGTTGTAGCGAGCCAGTTCCTTCGCCCACACCTCGGCCAGGGCAACCACCCCGGTCTTGGCGGCGGCATAGTTGCTCTGGCCGAAGCTGCCCTGGCGAGCCAGGGAGGAAATGTTGACGATGACCCCTTCCTCGACACCCAGCTCCAGCATTTTGGCTGCCGCTTCGCGACCACACAGGAACACGCCGGTCAGGTTCACGTCGATCACCGCCTGCCATTGTTGCAGGCTCATCTTGCTGATCACTTCTCCGTCCTTGGCCTTTACCAGCAGACCATCGCGGGTGATGCCGGCATTGTTGACCACGCCGTGCAGGGTGCCGAAGTCGGCCACCACATCATTGAACAGTTTCTCTACCTCTTCCTCCTTGGCCACATTGGCCAGGTAGGCACGGGCTTCACCGCCAGCGGCTTCGCAGGCCGCCACAGTGGCGTCCAGGTCTTCCTGGCTAAGGTCCACGCAGGCCAGGCGGGCGCCCTTGCCGGCAAAGTAGGTGGCAATACCCCGGCCAAGGCCGCGGCCGGCGCCGGTGACAACAACCACTTTCTGCTTCAGATCCATGGTGATTCCTTGCAATGTCGGTTCACGATGGCCCGGATTATGGTGGGCTGACCCTGCCTGGCCAATGACCGGATTGCTCAGTGACTCACAAAAACGGCAAACGACACTCCAGGGTTGCCCCACCCGGCAAAGGATTTTTCTTCTCACCCCTTGAAACCTGACGCTGCGGCCCCACTCCTGTGTCCTGCAGGCGGTCGCGGGACAGGCGCTTTCAAAGGTCACTTTCCCTATTGACTGCACTGGCATCATTACTATGATTAGCACTCGACTCGTTAGAGTGCTAATTCGGACTGCCGAGCTTCGCTTCCGCGAGCTTGGATGTCATCAGAACTAAAACTGGGAGTTTAAGGAAAAATGAGCATCCGTCCTTTGCATGATCGCGTGCTGGTTCGCCGTGAAGAGGAAGAAACCAAGACCGCCGGCGGTATTGTGCTGCCCGGTTCCGCTGCTGAGAAGCCGTCCCGCGGCGAAGTGATCGCGGTGGGTAACGGCAAGATCACCGATAGCGGTGATGTCCGTCCGCTGGACGTGAAAGCCGGTGACAAGGTGATCTTCGGTCAGTACGCCGGTAACACCGTGAAGGTGGACGGCGAAGAACTGCTGATCATGAGCGAATCCGAAATTCTGGCCGTGGTCGAAGGCTAAGCGCTGAAGACCGGGTACGAGAGCCAAGAAAGAACACGAACGCCCGCAAGGGTATTCACCCCATTCCGGGGTAAAGATTTGCAGAGGTAAAAGAACCATGGCGAAAGAAATTCTGTTCCGTGACGAAGCCCGTCAACGTATGGCCAAAGGCGTTAACATTCTGGCTGACGCGGTCAAGGTAACCCTGGGCCCGAAAGGCCGTAACGTGGTGCTGGAAAAATCCTTCGGTGCACCGTCCATCACCAAGGATGGCGTCTCCGTGGCTCGTGAAATCGAACTGGAAGACAAGTTCGAGAACATGGGCGCCCAGATGGTGAAAGAAGTGGCGTCCAAGGCCAACGACGAAGCTGGCGACGGCACCACCACCGCCACCGTGCTGGCCCAGGCGTTTGTTAACGAAGGCCTCAAGTCTGTCACCGCCGGCATGAACCCCATGGACCTGAAACGCGGTATCGACCAGGCCGTGGCCGCCGTGGTGGAAGAGCTGAAGAAGCTGTCCACCCCGTGTGACAACACCAAGAGCATCGAGCAGGTGGGCACCATTTCCGCCAACGCCGATAAATCCGTGGGTGAAATCATCGCCCAGGCCATGGAAAAAGTGGGCCAGGAAGGCGTTATCACCGTTGAAGAAGGCCAGTCCCTGCAGAACGAGCTGGACGTGGTTGAGGGCATGCAGTTTGACCGCGGTTACCTGAGCCCCTACTTCATCAACAACCAGGAGAAGATGCAGGTCGAGCTGGAAGACCCCTACATCCTGCTGGTGGACAAGAAGATCTCCAACATCCGCGAGCTGTTGCCGGCCCTGGAAAATGTGGCCAAGGCAGGCAAGCCGCTGCTGATCATCGCCGAGGACATCGAAGGCGAAGCGCTGGCGACCCTGGTTGTGAACAACATGCGCGGCATCATCAAGTGCGCCGCCGTGAAAGCGCCGGGCTTCGGTGACCGTCGCAAGGCCATGCTGCAGGACATCGCCATCCTCACCGGCGGTACCGTGATCAGCGAAGAAGTGGGCCTGAGCCTGGAAAATGCGTCCCTGGAAGATCTGGGTACCGCCAAGAAAGTGAACATCGACAAGGAAAACACCACCATTGTTGATGGCGCTGGCCAGCAGGTTGATATCGATGCCCGCGTGGAGCAGATCCGCAAGGAAATCGAGAACTCTTCTTCTGACTACGACAAGGAAAAACTGCAAGAGCGCGTGGCCAAGCTGGCCGGCGGTGTTGCGGTGATCAAGATCGGTGCGGCCACCGAGATTGAAATGAAAGAGAAGAAAGCCCGTGTGGACGATGCCCTGCATGCGACCCGTGCGGCGGTAGAAGAGGGTGTGGTACCGGGCGGCGGTGTGGCCCTGGTTCGCGCTCTGGCCAACGTCGGCACCATCAAGGGTGACAACGACGAGCAGAACGCCGGTATTGCCCTGACTTTCCGTGCGCTGGAAATGCCCCTGCGTCAGATCGCCTACAACGCCGGCGCTGAAGCTTCCGTGATCGTACAGGAAGTGCGTAACGGCAAAGGTAACTACGGTTACAACGCGGCCACCGGTGAATACGGTGATATGCTGGAAATGGGTATCCTGGATCCTGCCAAGGTAACCCGTTCTGCACTGCAGGCAGCGGCCTCCATCGCCGGCCTGATGATCACCACCGAAGCCATGGTGGCGGACAAGCCGGAAGAAAACGGCGGTGGCGCCCCGGATATGGGCGGCATGGGTGGAATGGGCGGTATGGGCGGCATGATGTAAATCATCCCCCTCGTCACACGCTCCACAGAAAACCCCGCCTTGTGCGGGGTTTTCTTTTATGGGGCATCTGTCCTGAACCCACCGTAGGAGCGTCGCTCGCGGCGCGATAACCAGCTCTGGACCAAAAGCACTTTTACCACAGAGCGCACAGAGATCACCGAGTAAAAGAACAGGTTTGCTCGGTGATCTCTGTGCGCTCTGTGGTAAATCTGTATTTTCAGACTTTGGGTTATCGCGCCGCGAGCGACGCTCCTACAGGGAGGCTGTTGGGGCTCGGCTTGGGTTGCACCTTCTATTGCCGCCTCCCCATAATGTCTGCTCTCTTTCAGCCGGTACCTCCATGCAACCCAGAGACAACAAACTCCGCCTGCACTTCGCCCTGATGGTGATCCTCATGGTGGTGTTGGGTCTGGCCCATGCATGGGTTAACCCCTGGCTGGGGTTTGATCGTGGGGCCATCGAGCAGGGTCAGATCTGGCGGCTGCTGACCTGCCATCTGGTGCATCTCAATCACTGGCATATGCTGCTCAATCTGGCCGGGCTGGTGCTGTGCGGTTATTTCTTCACGGACCTGCTGGATCGAGCGCGTTTCTGGAGCTGGCTGCTGTTCTGTGGGTTGGCAACCGGTCTGGCGCTGTATTTTCTGGATACCGGTTTGCAGCACTATGTGGGGCTCTCCGGTATCCTTCATGGCTTGTTGGTTTTCTGTCTGTTACTCGGCTGGCGGGGGAACCCCTGGTTGCATTCGCTGGTGTTACTGGTGATCGCCGGGCGCATTGTCACTGAGCAGCAGGCAGGCTATGACGTGGATTATCTCCGTAGCTGGATCGACGGGCGGGTCTATGTGAATGCCCACCTGTACGGTGCCCTGGCCGGAGTATTGTTGTTTGGGGGAATCACCGGTGTCGAATACCGCAGAAAAAACAGAACAGGACGGGCAGAAAGACGATAAGGCATCAGGGTGTATGACCATCCTGTTTCCCGGGGTTTTCCTGGTGGCAGGCCTGGCGGTGATGTTCTTTGTGGGACTCAAACCCGTCTTTCAATACTGGCATTCCAGTAGCTGGGACAGGGTGCCGGCCACCGTGCTTAGCAGTACTCTCAATCGCAGTTATTCTGACGGTTCCACCACTTACAGCGTCAGCGCCCGCTACCGCTATGACTATAACGGGCGAAGCTACGCCAGCGATACGGTGAGCCAGTATGGCGGCAGCGATAATTTCGACGATTACTGGCAGCGTCTGGCCCGCCGTCTGGAGTCGGCTCGCACCCACGGACGCACCGTCTTGGCCTGGGTCAACCCGGCGAATCCGTCCGAGGCGTTTCTGGATCGCACTCTGCGTTGGGGGTCACTGGTGTTTGGCCTGGCCTTCGGTGGTGTCTTTGCCTTGGTGGGCGGCGGCCTGATGTTTCTGTTTAACCGGGACAGCAAGGGCAAGGCCGAGCTGGCAGATGGCGGCCAGTACCACAGCAATGAGAAATCCGGTCACTGGTTTCTGGTGGGCTTTGGCGCCATTTTCATCCTGCTGCCGTCGCCAGCGTATCTGGCCGTCTGGGACAAGGTCAGCCGGGGTGACTATGCGATTCTGATGGTGCTGCTGTTTCCCGCCGTGGGCGCCGGCATTGCCTGGGCAGGCTTGAAAATGCGCAGTAATTACCGGTTTTTCGGCCCCACTCCCCTAGAACTGGACCCGGAACCGGGACATGCCGGGGGGCAGGTGGGTGGCGTCATCCGCCTGGGCAAGGCACTGCCCCGGGAGACGGACATGGACGTATGGCTAAGCTGTATCCGTGGCCGGGAAAGCGGCAGCGGCAAGGACCGCAAGACCGTGGAAGACATTCTCTGGCAGATTGACCAGCGGGCCTTTTGCCAGCCCGCCCAGCAAGGCAGCGATATTCTGTTCTGTTTCGATGTGCCGGCGGAGCAGCCGCCGACCTCCGGGAGTGGCCGCAATTATATCTGCTGGCGCGTAGAGCTGGAGGGCAGGGTAGAAGAGCGCAAGCTGAAACGCAGCTGGGATATCCCGGTGGTGGCAGGGCAGGGGGAAAGCCGTTTCCGTCTGCCGGAGTCCCATGTCATGGCCGACCAGCGCGAGCGTCAGGTGGATGCGCTGGAGTCCGCCAACGAACAGATCCGGGTGGCGCAGACCGGCCAGGGTCTGCACCTGGAAAGTCGTCCGGGCCGACACCTGGGCATGAAGCTGGCGCTACTGGTGTTTGGGGGTATTTTCGCCGCCGTGGGCACTGGGCTGTTTATCGCTGCCGCCAGCGAGGGTTTCATGCTGTATTTTATGGGTGGCATCTTCGGGTTGATCGGCTATGCCATTGTCGGCAGCACCCTCTTTACGCTGGGGCGCGGACTGGATGTGTGGATTCGCGGTGGAGAAGTGCGCAGCCTGCGCCGCTGGCTGGGTGTGCCCCTGTTTACCCGCAAGGGACAGCTGCTGAGGGCGGAGCAGGTCGTGCTCAAGACCGGCATGAGCAGCACCACCAATGGCCGCCGCACCGAGTACATGACGCTGATCGCCGAGGTGGATGGCAAAAAGATCCGGCTGGCGGAGGGGATTGCCGGGCGAGAGGCCGGTGAAGCCCTGCGCGAGGCCGTGCTGCGCACCCTGCGACTGGTGTAGAATTCAGGGAAACCCCAACGACAAATCACCGTAGGAGCCATGCTCGCATGGCGAAGAGGCTTCGGGTTGGCAACCGAGTGGCAGGGAACTGGCCACCGTTGTTCGCCCTGCCAGCACAGTTCCTACAGCTCGGTGAGCTGGATGGCTCACCCGCCAGAGAGAGACCCCGATGAGCAAAGAACGCCTGATTATTTTCGATACCACCCTGCGCGATGGCGAGCAGAGCCCCGGCGCCACCATGGATCAGGACGAGAAGCTGCGTATCGCCAAGGCCCTGGAACGGATGAAGGTGGATGTGATCGAAGCCGGCTTCGCCATCGCCAGCCAGGGGGACTTTCTGTCGGTGAAGGCCATTGCCGACACCGTGCGCGAATCCACCATTTGCTCCCTGGCCCGTGCCAAGGCGTCGGATATCGACCGGGCGGCAGAAGCCCTGGCCGGGGCAGAATCCGGGCGCATTCATACCTTCCTGGCGACCAGCCCGATCCATATGCAGCACAAGCTGCGCTTGGCGCCGGATCAGGTGGTCGAGCATGCGGTGGCGGCGGTGAAGCATGCCCGCAATCATATGGGGGATGTGGAGTTTTCCTGTGAGGATGCGGGCCGTTCCGAGCTGGATTTCCTGTGCCGTATCATCGAGGCAGTGATCGATGCCGGCGCCACCACCATCAACATTCCTGACACAGTGGGCTATGCCATTCCCGAGCAGTTCGGTGACACCATCGGCAAGCTGCTCACCCGTATTCCCAACGCGGACAAGGCGGTGTTCTCTGTCCATTGTCACAATGACCTGGGGTTGGCGGTGGCCAATTCACTGGCCGCAGTCCAGGCCGGTGCCCGGCAGGTGGAATGCACCATCAACGGTCTCGGTGAGCGGGCGGGGAATGCCTCACTGGAAGAAATCGTCATGGCGGTCCGTACCCGCCAGGATCTGTTCAACGTGGACACCGGCATCAACGCCAAAGAGATCGTGCCCACCTCGAAAATGGTGTCGCAGATCACCGGCTTCCCGGTGCAGCCCAACAAGGCCATCGTTGGCGCCAACGCCTTTGCCCATGAGTCGGGCATTCACCAGGACGGGGTGCTCAAACACCGGGAAACCTACGAGATCATGTCCGCCGAGGATGTGGGCTGGCATACCAACCGGATGGTGCTGGGCAAGCATTCCGGCCGCGCTGCCTTCCGCGCTCGCCTGGACGAGCTGGGCATCACCTTTGCGTCGGAAGCGGCCATGAACGAGGCCTTCCAGCGCTTCAAGGATCTGGCTGACAAGAAACACGAAGTGTTCGATGAGGACCTGCAGGCGTTGGTCAGCGATACCAAGAAAGCCGCCGAAGAAGAGCGTTTCAAACTGGTGCTGCTGGAAGCCACGGCGCGCACCGGCGAAACCCCGGAAGCACGTATCGTGCTGACCATTGATGGTCAGGAGCGTGAGGCCACCTCCACCGGCGCCGGCCCCGTCGACGCGGCCTTCAAGGCCATCGAGATGCTGGCGGAAAGCCACAGCACCCTGCAGTTGTATTCGGTGAACGCGATTACCGCCGGCACCGACAGCCAGGGTGAGGTAACGGTGCGGCTGGAAAAGGGCGGGCGAATCGTCAACGGTCACGGCGCCGATGTGGATATCATCACTGCCTCGGCCAAGGCCTACCTGAATGCGCTGAACCATTTTGCGGCGGGCCTGGAACGGGCCCACCCGCAGGCGGCGGATGTATGAGTCTCTGGTTGGACATCCGACCGGTGCGGAGCGCCCTATGAATGAAGCCCAGCGACAGCATTACCTGAAAGCCCTGGGGTTAACGCCCTGGGTGGCCAGGGCGCCGTTGCCCGGTGCCGCGTCCTCGCCGCTGCTGGACTGGGAAGACGAGGAAGAGCCGCCTGCGGCAGTGGCATCACCAGCGCCTGCTCAGGACGCTCCTGCCCCGGCTTCGCCGCAGACAGCGGCCCCTGCTGCCAATGAGTCGCCGGTTCAGGAAGCTCCGCAGAGTCCATCGGCGCCCAAAGCCACTACCGATACCCCGGAACCGGCACCATCCGTACCGGCAGTCGCCAGAGGCAAGGGTCTGACCTTTACCCTGGAGGCCCATCTTGGCGGTGATACCTGGTTGCTGTGCGCCCAGGAAGACAGCCAGGCACCGGGGCTGGGACGTTTTGAAGCACCGCTGATGGCCAACCTGTTGGCCCTGTTCCAGGCCCGCCCTCAGCGCCCGCGGCGTTTCTTCTGTCCGCTGACCGAACAGCCCATGCCCGCAGAAGAAGCGGCCCAGGCGCTTTCGGCTTTTATTTCCGGGCTGTGTGAACAGTCGGGTGGCGAACGGGTATTGCTGTGCTTGCCGGAGGCCCTCAGTGAGGCGCTGTTTGATCAGCCCCGCTACCAACCCTTCGAGTTAGGGGGGCGCCCGGCGCTGGTGGTCAGCAGCCTGGCAGAAATGCTGGCGGAGCCGGCGCAGCACAAGAAAGCCAGCTGGCACGCCATGCAGGCAAATGGCTTCCAAGGTGGGTGAGCGGACCCGCGTGGCAGCCATCCGCGCCATGGAGCTGGAAGACGTGGACGCGGTTATGGTCATCGAAGCCGCCGTCCAGCTGACCCCCTGGAGCAGCACCCACTTTCGCGATTGCCTGGGTAACGCCAATTATCTGTGCCAGGTGGCCACCGTGGATGATGTCCCGGCGGCTTTTCTGATCCTGTCGCGAATCCTCGACGAAACCCATGTGCTCAACATCGCAGTAGCCCCGGCCTGGCAGCGCCATGGCATCGCCCGGCGATTACTGCAACAGGCCCTCGACGCCGCCCGCGCTGATGCCATGACCGTGGTCTATCTGGAAGTACGGGAAAGCAACCAAAGCGCCCAGGCACTCTACCGCCAGCTGGGCTTCGAAATCTGCGGCGTGCGCAAGAACTACTACCGCAAGGGGGAAGGGCACGAGAACGCGGTGTTGATGCAGTGCCTGCTCTCCGGCGAACATAAATAGTTAGCTACGAGCTACGCTGGTTGGATAGGGAAAGGTTGGGAAGTTCCCGAGATCTCGTCATTTCTACGAAGCCGCTGTAGGAACGGAGCGTAGCGGAGTAACGCACGTAGTTCCGTGCGGCCCGAAGGGTGAGCGAAGCGAATAACACCTCTTGAGGTGCGAACCGCGATTGCGCGGAAATCGTCCGCTGGGCGATCAGGAATCTCAAGGCTCGACAGGTTCCAGAAAGAATGGTGGTCAGACCTTGATCTTTGTCGCCTCGCTCCGCTCGGTTCGCGGCTCGAGAGCCGCTCCTACAGCAGGCAAGGTGCGATTCGAACAGCTTCCCTTTACTCCTGAATCGGCATCCAGCCGTTTTCCGAGTCCCGGAAGGTAATTACCCGCTGGCGCTGGAAGGTGTCGCCTTTCTTGAAGTTGCCATGCTCCATGCGCAGGGCGCTGAGGGTCATGATCATGGCGAAGCGATCCATGCCGGACAGATCTTCATTGCCCTTGATCTTGTCGGTATAGCCGCTCAGGTCATCTCTGGCTTTCAGCTGGTAATCCACCTCCAGGGTGTAGCGGCCGTCGCCGTCATCGTAACCGTTGCGCTTTTCCACATCGGTCACCGACAGCAGGCCGGACAGATGAGCGTTGTCCAGTTCCACTTCCAGCGCTTTACGGGCATCACCCGCATCCGGAGTACGGCTGCAGGCCGCCAGCAGGGTGGCGAGGAGGAGGGCAGAAAAAGCGCGAAGATAAACAGACATGGCCGGGCATCCTTGTGGTTCTGGAACCGACACTCTAGCACTGCTTTCGGTCAGCTCTGAAGTATCGTTTTGGAAAGGTGGACACCCTCCGGGAAATCCTCAAGGATAGAGTGATCAAGGATGGCCATTGCGAGGACTGAGTCTGTGTCAGAGAAGCTGTTTCGTCGACTTTTATTGCTGGTAGCCCTGGGCTTTTGTGTGGTGTTTGCCGTACTGATTATCCCGCCGCTGCTGGCCAATCCGGATATTGTTGCCGCTGCTGCCGGCGGTTTTGTGAATCCCTTTGCCGCAGGTTACGCCACCGATGTGATCCTGTGCTGGGTGGTGCTTGCCATCTGGGTGATCTTCGAGCGCCAGCGCTACCAGATTCGCGGTGGCTGGCTGGCGTTGCTGCTGGGGGTGGTGCCCGGGGTTGCGGTGGGCTTTGCCCTCTATCTGCTGATGCGCCAGCGCCAGCTGAAAGGCTCCGGTATCGTCTGACAGCGCGGTGCTACCCGCTGATACGGATTCGCAAGGCTGCTATACTCGCGCCTCGCAAATATCCAGTCAGAGTCGGAACCCCATGAGCCTGCAAGACCAGGTGGCCAAGCGCCGCACCTTCGCGATCATTTCGCACCCGGACGCCGGTAAAACCACCATTACCGAAAAGCTGCTGCTGTACGGAAACCTGATCCAGAGTGCCGGTACCGTTAAGGGCAAGAAGTCCGGAAAACACGCCACCTCCGACTGGATGGAGATGGAGAAGGAGCGGGGCATTTCCGTGACCACCTCGGTGATGCAGTTTCCCTACAAGGGGGCCACGGTCAACCTGCTGGATACCCCCGGCCACGCCGACTTCTCCGAAGATACCTATCGCACCCTCACCGCCGTGGATTCGGCGTTGATGGTGATTGATGCCGCCAAGGGCGTGGAGGAGCGGACCGTCAAGCTGATGGAAGTGTGTCGCCTGCGTGACACGCCGATCCTGACCTTCATCAACAAGCTGGACCGGGATGTCCGCGACGGCATTGAAGTGCTGGATGAAATCGAGGACGTGCTCAAGATCGAGTGTGCCCCGGTGACCTGGCCCATCGGTATGGGCAAGAGCTTCAAGGGCGTCTATAACCTGCTCACCGACACCACCGTTCTCTACAAGACGGGCCAGGGCCACACCGTGCAGGACGTGCGCGAAGTGAAAGGGCTGGACAATCCTGAGCTGGACCAGGCCGTCGGCGCGGACTACGCGGAAGAACTGCGCGAGACACTGGAACTGGTGCAGGGCGCCAGCCACGAATTCGACCTGGAGCGTTTTCTGGCCGGCAAGCTGACCCCGGTGTTCTTCGGTACCGCCCTGGGCAACTTCGGTGTGGATCACATGCTTGATGGTCTGGTGAACTGGGCGCCGCCGCCCCAGCCCCGGGACGCCACCGCACGTACGGTGGCCGCCGACGAACCCAAGATGACCGGTTTCGTGTTCAAGATCCAGGCGAACATGGACCCCCGTCACCGGGACCGTATTGCCTTCATGCGCATCTGTTCCGGCAAGTACCAGAAAGGGATCAAGCTCAAACAGGTACGCACCGGCAAGGACGTGCGTATCCCCGATGCGTTGACCTTCCTGGCCGGTGAGCGGGACAACGTGGATGAGGCCTTCTCCGGCGATATCATCGGCTTGCACAATCACGGCACCATCCAGATCGGGGACACCTTCACCGAAGGGGAAGAGCTGGCGTTCACTGGTATTCCCCACTTCGCCCCGGAACTGTTCCAGCGCGTGGTGCTCAACGATCCGCTGAAGAGCAAGCAGCTGCACAAGGGACTGACCCAGCTGGCGGAAGAGGGGGCCACCCAGGTGTTCTTCCCGCTGCGTAACAACGACGTGATTCTTGGCGCCGTGGGCACCCTGCAGTTCGATGTGGTGGCTGCGCGGCTGAAAGGCGAATACGGCGTGGATTGCCGCTATGAGCCGGTGAGTGTGGCCACTGCCCGCTGGATCGAAGCCGACAGTGATAAAGAGCTGGCGGCCTTTGAACGCAAAGCTTATGACAACCTGTCCCGCGATGGCGCCGGTCACCTGACCTATCTGGCGCCGACCCGGGTGAACCTGCAGCTGGCCCAGGAACGCCATCCGGAGATTCTGTTCCGCGAAACCCGGGAAATTTCCTGATAACAGGGCGCATGCCAACCCCATCGCGAGCCTGCGGCGTGCCAGTTCCGGGGCGCCAATGGGCTTGCGGTGGTGTATTGAGCATGGCTTTCATGGCGCGAGGCTGCTCATCGCGTGACATTATTTTTCATTAACCCGGGTATTCCCCGCTGCCGGGTTGTCGCGATCCTTTCCGCAAGCGGGTAAACTCTCGGCCTGTTTCGGCCCCACCTCACAAGGGTACTGTCGAAGCTCAAGACCCCGGCTACCCGCCGGGGTTTTTTATTGGGCGGATGCGCCCGGGGCCCGGGCAACATGCTCATCAGTGCCCACCTGTTGTTCCGGTGCAAACGACCGGTTGTGCGGTAGGCGGTGGGTAACAGGGGCGGTATCATCTCCATGGCCGTTGCTGCCAACGCGACACGGACAGGCGACGGTTTCTCAATGGCCGGCCAACCAGGACACCGGAATCATGGACGTAAAAGCCGCTGAAGCCTACCTGCTGAGCAAGCCGGAAGCGCGCAAGGATTTTCCCTTTGGGCCGGATGTGGCGGTCATGAAAGTCCGTGACAAGATGTTCGCGACGCTGAGTGAAGAGCAGGGCCAAGGGCGCATGAATCTCAAGTGCGACCCGGACCAGGCCCAGGCGCTGCGGGATATTTTCGCGGCGGTGACTCCCGGTTACCACATGAACAAGAAACACTGGAATACCCTCAAGCTGGATGGCTCCATCCCGCGCGGGGAAATCGAGCGCATGATCGACCATTCCTACGCCCTGGTGGTGGGCGGCTTGCCGAAAAAAGTGCGCGAAGGCATGGCGGTCCGGCACGGCCGTGAGGCACTCTACGGACAACAGGAACAGGAGCGTTAACGGTGGCAGTGATTATTGGTGGTCTGATCGTTATCTGGCTTGGCCTTGGCATGGGCGGCGCCGTTCTGCGCTGGCTGGGCATTGAGCTGCATTACCCGGCTCGATTGGCGGCCCCCTTGTTGCTGGCAGTACTGGAGACCGTGCTGTTCCTGGTGTTTGTACCCGGCACCGACCTGCTGCCGGAAACCTGGGATTGGCCCATGGCCGGCGGCCTGGTTGCCGCCGCCTGGTTGATCAATGGAGCCGTCTCTGGCCTCGACTGGCACCGCAACCGCCCGGTGAAAGAATCCCCGGCGACGGAATAGATCCTCGTTTTCTGTAGGAGCGTCGCTTGCGGCGCGATAACCCAGCGTATGGAATCGCGCCGCAAGCGGCGCTCCTACTGGGGCCTTTGCGATTACAAAGAACGCGCCTTGTTTTTCCTCAGTGTCCTCTGTGCCCTCTGTGGTAAAAAAATCGCCTTTGCCCTAAAAACTGCTCCACCCGGTAAATTCCATTACCCGGTACACCCAGTACTTCCAGCTTGCTTCGTCCGCGTACACCCCGTAATCGGTACTGTGCTTCTCCCCGTCACGATTGTCCCAGCGTCTGGCAAAGGCGGATCGGGCATTCACCATGAATGCGTGATCCGTTTTCGCCAGCACCCGCACGCTGCTTTCCAGGTTCAGGTTGTCCAGATTGCGGCGGGTGAAATTGGCGGAGCCGATGATCACTTCCGAGCGTTCAGCGCCTCTGCGCAACAACATCTTGGTATGGCACTGCTCGCCCTGGGTGTTGCACCAGCGCACTGTAATGCCCGCTGCATGGAGTTCTGCGCCCACCTGGCGGTTGGGGATGCCGTTTTTCTGGCGGCCGAACGCATCCTTGTTGGGGTCCAGCAACACGCGTACGGCAACGCCTCGCTCATGGGCTGCCAATAGCGCCTTCACCAGGGGGCGGTGGGACAGGTAGAACACCGACACATCCAGCGCTTCACCGCGCTGGCTGCGGGACACGGCGGCCAGCAGGGCGTCGCGGATGGCGCCCTCGGTGAGTACCTGCAGCTGGGCGGCGGTGGTGTCCGCTGTGGGGCCGGTGGGGACGGGGGGCAGATCCGGGAGCGGAACGCCTGCCATGCGAACCACCGCCAGTTCGCTGTCCAGCAGTTCCGCCACGGCCGGGCCCTGGAAAGTGAGGCCCAGATTGCTGTGGGCACTGCTGGCATCGTGGGGGTTGGCGGTGGTGACCAGAGCGGTCCACCGGTCGACTTCATCCACCACCAGGGTCTTGCGGTGGTTGGCCTTGAAATTGAGCAAGGTCAGGTAGCTGCGCAGGGTGACCTGGCCGGGCCCCATGGGGTTGGGCAGCAAGCCCCCCTCGTTGCTGTTGCCCAGCCACTGACAGCAGATCCGCCAGATCCCGGACCAGCTCGGATTGGAGTCGCGTAACCGGTGCAGGGGCGTGGTGGCCACCACCACCCCGGCGTTTTCCAGGCGCTCCAGGTGCTCGCTGTGCAGGCCGCCGTAGAGGGTGTTGATGGGATCGGTGATCAGGACAACGGGCAGATCCGGTTGCTGCTGTTTCTTGGCCACCAGTGCCCGGGTCAGCTGCTCGGACAGGGGCCGGTAACTGGCATCATCGGCGCCCTGAAAGGCGTTGAACAAGAACATGTCCACGACCACCAGTTGCCGGGCCTGTTCGATCAACCGCAGGGCCTCGTCGAAAATGCGCTGACGCATGCCCCGGCCGCCATCGGCGGTTTCCCAGGTGTCATCCACCAGCAGATTCAGCCCCATGGCAGGGAGCAGCGGTGATTCCTGGGCGAGACCGTCCGGCAGGGGTTTGTATCGGTGCCAGAGGGCGGTGCAGGCGATCAGCGCCAGCAGCAAGAGCAGGGCAAGTTTCAGTCGGATCATGGGCGGTCCATCCAGCGGTTGCGGCTACCTTAACAGCCTGGCTCGTGGGGCTGAACCTTGGCGGATCATTCTGTGGTACATTCGTGCAACATTCTGCAAAGAATGTCCCCTCCTGTTAACTATCGCGCAACCGCACATCAACAGTAACTCGACCCCCGGTCCTCGAGAATGGGTTAACACTGATGTTAATAACAATAAGCCGGTCAGCGCGCCGGCCTGGAGTCTCCCATGAAATCCCTGTCTCGTTTGCTGGCGGCCGTCCTGGTAGCCCTGTTGGCGGCTTGTGGTGGTGGCGGTTCGTCGTCGTCGCCGGCGGCCAGTAATCCGGTTCCGAATACCCCCGATCCGGACCTTCCCGAAACGCCGCAGGCGGGGGAAGGCGATATCCGTGTGCTGTCCAATCGCGCGGACCTGATCAGCGGCGGTGATGCGCTGGTGGAAATTACGGCTGACGATAGCGCCCTGTTGAGCGGGGCAAAGGTCATGCTGGGCGATCGGGAGGTGACCGAGCACTTGACGGCAACCAGCGAGGGCAGCCTCAAGGGCTTGCTGGAAGGCATGGCGCTGGGGGCCAACACGGTCACCGTGGTGCTGGCCGATGCGTCGGTGCTGGAGCGACAGATCATCAACCACCCCAGCGGCGGTCCGGTGTTTTCCGGGCCCCAGCTGCAGCCCTGGCAGTGCACCAATGAACAGGCGGTGGATGCCCAGTGTAATCAGCCGCCGGAATACACCTTTCAGTATGTGCCGGCCAACAAGCTGGAAAACCTGCTGACCAACTTTGATCCGGAAAACCCCGGCTTGCCGCAAGCCTTCCAGCCCTACGACCCGGCAAATCCGCCTGCCGATGACAGCATTGCGCGCATTACCACGGATGAAGGCATGGAAATGCCCTTTATCGTGCGCATGGAAGAAGGGGTCATGAATCGTGACCGTTACCTGATCATGACGCTCTATCAACCGGATCAGCCCTGGACCGCCCTGGACCCGCAACCGCAATGGAACGGCAAGCTGCTGATTCATCATGGCGGTAACGTGGGCGTCAGTTATGGCATGGGGGAGGTGCCCCGTGGTGATATCGCCGGCACTGCCCCCGCGGGCGCCGAGCTGTTGCTGGGTGACAGCATCACTACAGCCCTGGCGCGGGGGTTCATTACCCTGTCCACGGCCCAGGCCAACCTGGGGCATAACGCCAATCTGGCAACCGCGGCGGAGTCTCTGATGATGGGGAAAGAGCGGATCATCGAACAGTATGGGGAAATCCGTTACACCATCGGCACCGGTTGTTCCGGTGGTTCCATTACCCAGCACCACGTGGCCAATGCCTACCCGGGCATTTATCAGGGACTGATCGTGCAATGCTCCTACCCGGATGTCTGGACCACCGCCACCCAGTTCGCGGACTACAACCTGCTCAGTAATTACTTCGGCAACCAGCTGCCTACCGATCCGCAAGGGTTTCAGGAGGTGGTTACCTCGCTGCTGACTTCCGGGGTGATTCCGGCCGCGCAGTGGTCCGCCTTCTATGGCCACTTGCCCTTGAATCCGGTGGTCTCCGACCTGGCATTCTTCCCGTCCGCCTACCCGGACCAGGAAGATTGTCCGGGTCTGCAGGAAGGGGTGGCGGTCTATGACGCCGAGTCGCAGCCGGACGGACTGCGTTGCGGCTTGCTGGATTACATGATCAACCAGTTTGGCCCCCGTGACCCGTCGGTATGGACCCGCAATGAACAGCTGCTCGGTCGCGGTTTTGGTGGTATTCCGCTGGATAATGTGGGCGTCCAGTATGGGTTGAAAGCATTGCAGAACGGGGTGATCAGCGGCGAACAGTTTCTCAGGGTAAATCGGGAAATCGGCGGTTTGAGTGTGGATATCGACTATCAGGCCGAGCGCACCGTGGCTGACCCGCAAGCCTTGCGAAATGCCTATCGGACCGGCGCCATCAACACCGCTGAGCATCTGGCCAATGTGCCGATCATTGATCTGCGTGGCCCTGACCCGGGCATTGCCCATGATGCCTACCATTCCTGGCAGATGCGTGCGCGGCTGGAGCAGACCCAGGGTCACGCCGATAACCATGTGATCTGGTATGGCCCGGCGCCGCTGTTTGGCGATTCGGTTTTCACCACCGAAGCCCTGCTGGTCATGGACCTGTGGCTGTCCGGCATCGAGCAGGATGCCACGGCCACGCCGGTGGCCGAAAAGGTGATCGCCAACAAGCCGGTTTATGCCCGCGACCGGTGCCTTTCCGTGTCGTCCCTGTTCGGCCCTGAAGGTCCCATCGTGCCGCTGACCGGCAATCTGTTGTACCCGGACCCGATCCTGCCTGGGCTGGATCTGTCCCTACTGCCGCCGGCACCGGCGGAAGCCGGGGTGGTGGTGGATGCGCTCACCGGTCAGGTGTGTGGCCTGGATATCAGCGCGCTGCCGGTGGTGTCCGAGCTGCCGGTGCTGGGTGAGTTACTGGGCACCCTGGGTGAGTTGCTGGCACCGTTGAGCGATCCGGTTCTGAGCCTGCAACAGACCGTGGTGCAGACCCGTTTCGGGACGCCACGGACCGTGGCCGGTGACAGCATCCAGACCCTGACCAACAAATGCCAGCTGAAACCGGTGGATCCGGCGGATTACCCCACGGTAGTGGATCCGCAGGCTTTCGCGGACCAGGTGGCGGAGATCTTCCCGCAGGGTGTCTGCGATTACAGCAAGCCCGGCGAGGGGACCATGCCTACCCGGACCTGGTTGCAGTACGGTGATGCGCAGCAGGTCATTTACGGCGGTGCCCCCTTGGCTGATGGTATGGCCACCCGTCCTCAGGGCTGGGCGTCGCCGGCCTTCCAGGTGGAGATTCGCTGAACTTCAGTCGCTGGGGATGCTGAGTGACGAGTTGCGAAGACCGGAAAAGGTTTTCGTAACTCGTTACTCATCTTTTCCCATCCAAGCTGCGCTAGAGATTGATTTGGTAAGCCGCCAGGTCGTTGTCGTCGTCAAAGGGCATGGTGGTGCCGCCATTGAGTTGCACCGCATCCCCGGTCAGTGTCACCGCTTCATCTCCCATTACCCCCTCGTTAAACCGGTACACCGGTTTGGGGGCTTCGTGCAGGCAGTGGTCGCGGAAACGGCCCTTGGCCTGCAGCACCGTGTCACGGGCAGTTTGCCAATGGCTGATGGCTTTGCTGCCATGGCGTTGTTGCAGCATGGCCTCGGTGACCCGAGCGGACAACGCCACAGCAGTGGCGTTGTTGCCTCCAAACCCCTTCGAGTTGATCAGGCTGGCTTGCAAGTCGTCGCGCGGGACGTGGTCCCTGGCGAAGTCCAGGTGCTGGCGATGCACATCACTGGCAATGTGGTCGATGGTGCGGATGCCCGGCAATATCCCTTGCGCGAAGCTACCCAGCGTCGCGGCCAGCTGGTCGCCGCCGGCACTGCCCAGGGAGTGTCCCACAAACGCCTTGATGGCTGTCACCGGCCACTGTCGGACACCGAAGGCCTTGGCCACCCGGTCCAGAATCACCGATTCGGTGACCCGGTTCTGGGGGGTGCCGGTACCGTGGGCATGGACAAAGCTGTGCTCGCGCAGGCCCTTCTCGCCGATCAGCTGACGGGTCAGGGCGGCGGCTTTACCCACGGTCAGGTAGTTACCCACGCCGGGGGCGGAAATGGATTTCTTGGCACCGTCCGCATGGATAAACACATCCGGTACGGCGCCGAGAATATCGGCACCCAGTTCCAGGGCCAGGGCATCATCCATCAGCACGGTGAACTGGGCGGACTCGGCCATGGTAAAGCCGCAGTTATCGGAAAACGGCCGGCAAGCGCGGCGCACATCCGCCTGTTGGGCACTGTCCAGAGCGGCCAGGTCCTGGTCTTCTGCCAGCGCACCCATGGCCCGGTACCCTTCCATGACTTCTGCCACCAGCGGGGCTTCGCTGGTGCCGACGATGGCCACCCGTACCTTGCCGCTGCGAATGGCCTGCACCCCTTTTTCCAGGTTGTAGAGGAAGGTGGCGCAGGCGCCCAGCATGCCGCCGGTGGTACCCACCGAGTGCAGCACATAGGCATTGAGAAAATCCGCGGTCATCTCGCCCAGTCCCAGCGGCACCTGTTTGGAGGTGATGCGCTGGCCATTGGGCGGAAAGCGCATGACGCCGCCCAGGCCGTTGTCGTCCAGCTGGGACATGGCGTTGCTGGCGTAAACGGCGACCTGATCCGGGCGCACCTTGCCGGCCACGGTGGCCCAGTCCATGCCCAGATCCCCCAGCGCATCGCTGATGCCGAAGATGGCCATCTGCAGGGCCCGGGGGTGGTTGCGCGAGGCATACAGGGCGCCGGGGTCGAAGCCGTCCGGCAATTGCCCGGCGGCGCTGACCCGGCGCGGGGCGTCATGGGGGACACGCAGATCCAGCCCCGCGGGCAGGGTGACCCGGCAGCGGCGTTTGTCGATAGGGGAGACCTGCCAGCCAGCGGGTAGCGGGTCAGGCAGGTCCATGTTGCGCATTTCCAGGGTAACGGGAATGTCGCTGGTGCCGCTGATGGCGGCGTGGAGACGGTGAGAACTGGACAGGGCACGGATCAGGGTGGCGGCCAGCTGGCTGTCCGGGCTGCGACCGGTCAATTGGCCCAGCGAACGCAGGGTGTCCTGGCGGCCGGCATCCGGCAGGGCATCGAAAATCAGTCGCTGAAAGCCGAAATGCAGGGCGCTGCGGCCGGCCGCATTGATGCCGCCCATGGCGGTGATAACGGGTAATGCTGACATGGTGCTCCCGGGCCTGTGCCCAACCCAAAAAGGTGACTAGCCGGTCAGGGTACAGGTGAAATCCGGTTTTGCGTATACGACGGAGGGCGAATCCGGTCAGGAAAGTGCAACAGAGTTTGAAAGTGAAAGCGGATGTTTCGGAAATGAATTGTTGGAGGGGGGGCTTTGTCATTTCTACGAAGCCGCTGTAGGAGCGGCGCTCGAGCCGCGAACCGCGCTTGCGCGGGAATCGCCCGCAGGGGGATCAGGCATTCCAGGGCCTGACAGGTCTTTCTAAATGATCACTCCCTATCGCCTCGCTCCGCCTGATTCGCACCTCAAGAGGTGCTCCTACAGAGGGCAGGGAATGAGGACGCCGCCAACAAAAAACGGGGCCCGAAGGCCCCGTTTGGTCTGGCATCAAGCGTTGCACCTATTACAGCAGCTCAACAGCCACCGCAGTGGCTTCGCCGCCGCCGATACACAGGCTGGCCACACCGCGCTTGCCGCCGGTGCGCTTGAGTGCGTGGATCAGGGTGAGGATGATGCGCGAGCCAGTGGAGCCCACCGGGTGACCCAGGGCGCAGGCGCCGCCGTGAATGTTCACCTTCTCGTGGGGAATGCCCAGGTCGATCATCGGCATCATGGCCACCATGGCGAAGGCTTCGTTGATCTCGAACAGATCCACGTCGTCCACGGTCCAGCCGGCTTTCTTCATGACCGCCTCGGTGGCACCGATGGGGGCAATGGTGAACTCGCTGGGATGTTTGCTGTTGGTAGCGTGGGCCAGGATGCGGGCCAGCGGCTTGAGGCCACGCTCATTGGCCACGGATTCACGGGCCAGTACCAGCGCGGAGCCGCCATCGGAGATGGAGCTGGCGTTGGCGGCGGTGACGGTGCCGTCTTTGGCGAAGGCCGGACGCAGGGTCGGGATCTTGTCGATGTTGGCGTTGCCGGGCTGCTCGTCGGTGTCGACAACCACTTCACCCTTACGGGTTTTCACGGTCACCGGCACGATCTCGTCCTTGAACCAGCCGTTGTCGATGGCCGCCTGGGCACGCTTCAGGGATTCGATGGCGTAGTTGTCCATGTCTTCCCGGCTGATGGAGCGCTTGTCAGCGACTTCCTGGGCGAAGGAGCCCATCAGGCGGCCGGTTTCTGCATCTTCCAGCCCGTCCAGGAACATGTGGTCATAGACCTGACCATGACCCATGCGCATGCCGCTGCGGGCCTTGTCCAGCACATAGGGCGCATTGGTCATGGATTCCATACCACCGGAAACGACGATGTCGTTGGTGCCGGCCTTGATGGAATCGTAGGCGAACATGGTGGCCTTCATGCCGGAACCACACAGCTTGTTGATGGTGGTGGCGCCGGTGTTGTCCGGCAGGCCGGCCAGACGCATGGCCTGGCGGGCGGGGCCCTGCTTGAGGCCAGCGGGCAGTACACAGCCCATGATGACTTCCTGTACGTCTTCCGGCTTCAGGCCGGCACGGGACACGGCTTCACGGATAGAGGCGGCGCCCAGTTCGGGAGCGGAGACCGCAGACAGGGAACCCTGGAAACCACCCATGGCAGTACGGGCACCATTTACAATTACTACAGCATCATCAGACATCGTTTTCTCCTGCCAAGCACGCAGTTATCAAAATTTGGGGCGCATTGTACTTGAAACAAGGGGCAGACACCCCATCTCACAGGGACCTGCCGGTCACGGATCAGGCATTGGCGATAGAAATCGTCTATTGCAGCCAAAGGCAATCATGGTAAACCCCTGGTCCGTGGTGGAGATTGCCGCCGGTAGCTTGTTATTATCATTCAGCCGTTGGCGACAGGCATGCCGCCAGCGGGGAATTTCTTTCTGTTGCCGAGCCGCAACAGAACAACATGATGTCAGGGGAAATGACTATGGCTTTTGAATTACCGCCGCTTCCGTTCGAGAAAAATGCACTGGAACCGCATATTTCTGCAGAGACTCTCGAGTACCATCACGGCAAGCACCACAATGCCTATGTGACCAAGCTGAACGAAATGGTTGCCGGCACTGACAACGAAGGCAAATCCCTGGAAGAGATCATCAAGAGCGCTGAAGGCGGTCTGTTCAACCAGGCGGCCCAGGTGTGGAACCACACTTTCTACTGGAATAGCCTGAGCCCCAACGGCGGTGGCGCCCCCACCGGTGATCTGGCTGCGGCCATCGACAAGGCCTTCGGTTCTTTCGACGAGTTCAAGTCCCAGTTCAACGCCAAGGCTACCGGCAACTTCGGCTCCGGCTGGACCTGGCTGGTGAAGAACAGCGATGGCAGCCTGGAAATCGTCAACACCGACGATGCGGATACCCCGATCGCCCACGACAAGGGCCAGACTCCGCTGTTCACTGTGGACGTGTGGGAACACGCCTACTACGTGGACTACCGCAATGCCCGTCCCAAGTATCTGGAATCCATCTGGAACCTGATCAACTGGGAC
The DNA here is from genome assembly GCF_001635525.1 of Alcanivorax sp. HI0007. NCBI lineage: Bacteria > Pseudomonadati > Pseudomonadota > Gammaproteobacteria > Oceanospirillales > Alcanivoracaceae > Alcanivorax > Alcanivorax sp. HI0007. The sequence goes on along the minus strand of NZ_LWEJ01000148.1, from coordinate 18,191 downwards.
TTTGCCGCCAGCAACTTTGCCGGTTAAGACGGTCTATCCCTGCGGGGATACCGTTCAGGTAACGAAAAAGGCCGCCTTCGCGGCCTTTTTTGTGTCCATATGGCGGCGATCAGGGAAGTTTGGTAGCGTCCCCAGCCTGGGATATTGTCGGCCGTTGTGTGGTCCAACCCTCAAGCGAATGAAAATAACAGGTGTGATGTATGCGTTTTTTGGGAATCTTTTTTCTTGTAATGGGGCTGTGGGCAACCAGTGTCACGGCTGAGGAGGCCCCTGCCGCAGCGGCTGAAAAGCAACAGAAAAGCCCTGAACAGCAAGCCATGGACCAGCTGGCTGAAGCCGGCCTTCGCCAGGCGCTGAAAGCCATCCAGCGCTCCGGCGGGCTCTATCCTTTCGGTATGATTCAGTCTGGCGATACGGTTCGGGCGGTGGGCTATTCCGGGGATAAGGAAGATGCGCCCAGCGCGGAAGAGTGGGCACAGGGCCTGTTCATGCAGTTGCGCAAGATCGGTAAAGAGCAGCCGGACATTGAGTTGATGGCGCTGTTCCGTCTCCATGAAATTACCGCTGAAAATGGCGACAAAGTCACCGGGGTGTGGGCCCAGGTGGATCACCGCGATGTTCGCCCCTGGGTGATCTTTCTGCCGCTGCTGAAAAATGAGGCAGGCAAGCATGAGCTTGGTGATATGGTCTACTACGCCACCGAGCAGCCGCTGTTCGAGAAAGGCGGCGAATAAACTTTCAAAAACAGGCAGGCCAGGGACCGCGGTGAGCGCCAGCCGTTCTCCAGGGGCTCCCCGGATGAAATGGGGGCTGCTTGGCAGCTATGCGGCCCCGCCTGTGGCACTATCCAACCATCGCTATCAACAGGGCCATTAGCCGGGATTGCAGGACACTGGAATGACGCGAGATCGTGAAGTAAATCTGGGTAACTTGAATGACGTCACCGTGGATGACCATGGTGATACCGGTCGCCGCTCTTCCCCCGCCGGAGCCGACCACAACGGCAAGGGCGAGGGTAAAGGCAAGCCTCCCAAGGCCCCCAAAAAACCGGCCCCGAAAGCCCATAGCAACGGAGGCGGTGGCGGTGGATGGATGATTGCCTGTCTGGTGCTGGTGGTTCTGATTGCTGTGATGGGGGTCTGGTTCCAGAAACAGATGACCGTGCTGCAGGCTCAGATGGATGAGCGCATTTCGGAATCCAGCCAGAAACTGGGCAATCTCCAGTCCCGGCTATCTGCCACCGACGAGAGTCTGAATCAGTCCTCCGGTCAGCTGCAGGACACGGTCCGTGCCCAGGGCAAGAAGCTGGAAGAAAACAACACCGAAATCCGTAAACTCTGGGACCTGAGCAATAAACGCAATCGGGCGGATATTGCCGAGCAGAGCAAGAAACTGAATGCCCTGTCCTCCACGATAAACGAGGTAAAAAAGGCCCAGGCCGGTGTCGATGGCAAACTTCAGGGTATCGGTAAAGACACCGCTGCCCTGAAAAAGCAGGTGGACAGTGCGGTCGCCGCAGTGAACAAAAGCAGTGAGCAGTGGCAGACCCGCATCAGTCAGATGCAGACCCAGCTGGATGTGCTGGTGGAAAATATCAATCAGCTGGAAAGCCAGCAGCAAAACCTGAAAAACGCGCTGTCCAAAGTGGAGAAAGGCCAGGCCGGGTTGGCTGCGCTGAAAGACCGGGTGGATGAAACCGAGGCAGCCATTGCGGCGTTTGACGCTTATCGGCTCCAGGTCAATAGTCGGTTGGATAAACTGGAAGGGCGTTGATCGAACCCGGGGGGGTAGGGATCAGCGAAAAACAATAATGATAAAGAGCGTCTTGCCATGGCCAAGTTGCCGGAAAATAAAGAGCGGCGTCTACAGGGATTGAATCAGGATGTGTTGGCGGTAACCGCTCCACTGCCGGGGCCGGATAGGGAGCCGGTAGCGCTGCGTCCCCAGAACAAGAGCAAGCCGGTATCGGTCAGCGAAGGCGGCCATTCCGGCTTGCTTTGGCTGTCCTTGGTGCTGGCGGTGATTGCCCTGTTGTTGGCGGTCAGTCAATGGATGGCTCACGGGGACATCCGCCATGAGCTCAGCGAGCTGCGTCAGCAATACTACCAACTGGCGTCTGAACGCCAGCAGCAGGAGGAGCGCAGCATGGCAACATTGCCGGCGACGGCAGACCTGGAAACCTCTCCTGCTCTGGCTCCCCTTCGTGAAGACCTGCGTGAGCTCAATGCCAAGGTGCGTGGTCTGACCGTGGCATTGGCCAAACAGCGAGGCAATGGCCCGGAAAGTCGCGAATGGGAAACCCGGCTGGATGCGCTGGACAGCAGATTGAGCGGTTTGTCCTCACGGATCAGCAACCTGGCTGCCCGGCCGCAACCCGCTGCACCGGTGGCGCAACCGGTATCAGATAACAGCGCCGAGCTATCGGCTCTGGCGAGCAAGGTTGAGAAAGTCGACAAGGACCTGCAGGCACTTTACCGGATTCTCCAAGGCGGCTGATGCCGCTGGTAATTAACGATTAGCCTGCTAGAATAGCCGCCCATTGCGCCAGTGGTGGAATTGGTAGACACGCCAGATTTAGGTTCTGGTGCCGAGAGGTGTGGGGGTTCAACTCCCTCCTGGCGCACCATCTCAAAGAAAGGCCGTAACGGCATTGCTGTTACGGCCTTTTGCTTTTCTGGGCGCTGCAACGCCTCCGCATTGCCGCTATCAAGTTAATTTCATTACCTTTCAGGTTTTACCTTCTTTTCATTCTTTTCGCCGCTCAGATCCCTACTATTCCCCGCTGTCGAATCCGCGAATCGGGGAAGGGTATGCGGTATTACCTCAGCAAGATCCAGGCTGATGATGACACTTGGGAAATTCACACGGTGAATTGCCGTCACTTGCCCAAGGAAAATGACCAGCGAATTTATCTGGGCGATTTTTCCCACTGTATTCATGCCTTGCCGGTGGCAAAGCTGTATTTCCGTAGCTTGCGCTTTTGTCCGGAATGTTCCATCAACACCTGACCCCCGCTTGCAGGTTCACCCCTCGCCGCGTAGAACTAAAGGGGAGGTGTACTATGCGAGAGCACACACAAGATAAACATCGAAACGCCGGTCACTTTCCTGCGGCACGAAAGCTTGAAGCCGATCGTGTGCGCCTGTTGGCGCTGGTCGTGTTGGCGGCGGGGGCGTTAATTCTGGGTGGGTTGATCTATGCAGAGGGGCAGGCAACCCAGGGGGCCCTGCATGAGATCAAGGCGTCGCTCATGGAGTCGGTGAACTCACTCTAGGATGATGTGGGGAGACCGGCGAGCCCCCCCCCCCACGTTTCCTGACTACAGCGCGGCCTGAACCGTTTTGGCCGTGGTCTCCAACGCCGTGTCCAATACCCGACGCCGCCGGGTTGGGTCCATCATGTTGAACCCGAAAGCCTTCAGGTCCTCGGCATTGGGTTCCAGGCGAATCACCCGCTTGCCAGCCTTTTCCAGTTTGTTGACTTCCTTATCCACGATGCGGGTCATGTAGCGGCGTACCCGCCGCTCGATGGCGGCCAGGGGGGAGCGCGGCCGGTCCGGTTGCCGTGAGGCCATGGGAGCAAGAATGATGACCTCATCCACGGCACTATCCACCAGAAGGTCTGCGGAGGTGGGGGACGCCACGCCGCCGTCGATGTAGGTGCGGCTGCCCAGGCTTACCGGCGGACACCAGACGGGGACCCCGTAGGACGCACAAACCGCATCGCGGATATTCGCCTGTGGCGCGCCGCCTTTACCGAAGGGCACCCGTTTGCCGCTGGTGGTATCCACGGCCATGATCCAGGTGGCCGGGTGGGCCACCCAGTCAGCGCCCCCGGTGGCGTCGTCCACCAATTTCCGAAAGGGCGTCATGTCAAACTGGCCCCGGGGCAGCAGGCCGCAGAAGGCGGTCAATGGCGAGACGTCTCCACGCAAGCCCTTCAGAGCAAGTTTGGCGCCGGTGAGACTGGCCGCGGGTAGCGGCGGCAGGGCACCGCCGGTATCGCTGTCGTGATTCCAGCGGCATTGTTGACGGGTGCCCTGCTGGCAGGCCAGCAGCTGATCCACGCTGACGCCGCTCCCCAGCAAGGTGGCCAGCACCGCGCCTGCCGAGGTGCCGATAAGGATATCGGCGTCGCGGGCGTCCCAGTCCAGTTTCTGCTCTAGATGGTGCAGGGCGGCAATGGACCAGGCGCCGCCGGCGACACCGCCGCAGCCCAGTACCAGGGCGCGACGGGGAGATGGAGTGTTGTTTGTCATTATTCGGGCCTGTTCACATTAAAAGACGGGTTGGCTGGCGGGGGTGAGCGAGTAGTTTTCCGCATCAAAGTCCTTGAGCAGACGCTGCATTTCCAGGGTACTCCAGGGAAAGCCCACACTGTTGAAACCGTTCTTGTCCAGGTAGTAGCTGGAGCAGCCGCCGGTGTTCCAGACGGTGCCCTGCAGGTCTTTCTGGACCTTGCGATTGTAGGTTTTCTGGCTATCGGCTTTGACTTCCACCCGACTCAGTTGCTGCTCGCGCATGGTTGTCAGGGTGCTGAGGATATAGTTGATCTGCGCTTCAATAACGATAAAGGCAGAATTGTGGCCAATACCCAGATTGGGCCCCAGCACCATGAAGGCGTTCGGCAGGCCGGCAATGGTGGTGCCACGGTAGGCCTGCATGCCGTCCTTCCACATCTGGCTGAGTGAATCGCCAGCATCGTTATAGATGTGATCGGCAATGGGCGGCTCGGTGACGAAGAACCCGGTACCCAGAATAATGGTGTCTACCTCGCACTCGCTGCCGTCCTGGCCCACCAGGGTATTGCCGCGCACCGCTTTCAGGCCGGTGGCGAACACATCCACATTGTCCTGATTGAGCGCCGGGTAATACTGGTTGCTCATCAGCACCCGCTTGCAGCCCAGGGTGTAATCCGGGGTCAGCTTGGCGCGCAGGGCCGGATCCTTGATGGCCAGGCGAATATGCGCCTCGCCCAGTTTCTGGATCTGCCGCAGCAGGGCCGGTTTGCGAAAGCCGATGCCGAAGGTTTCAAATCCGCCGTAAAGCATCTTGCGCCAGGCGTTCAGGGTGAACGGCAGGCGGAAGAAGTTTTCCTCGATTTTCGGGATGGGGTGATCCGGCTTGGGCAGCACCCATTGCGGGGTACGCTGGAACAGGGTCAGGTGCTGCACCTTGGGCTGGATCTCCGGCACGAACTGGATTGCCGAAGCGCCGGTGCCGATCACGGCTACCCGTTCGCCGCTCAGGTCGTGGTCATGGTCCCAGCGGGAGGAATGGAACAGCTTGCCTTGAAAATCCTTCAGGCCGGGGATGTTCGGAATGATGGGTTCGTGCAAGTAGCCGGAGCAGGCCACCACGGTACGGGCCCGGTAGAGCTGGTCGCCGGTCTGCACTTCCCAGAGATTTTCCCGTTCCCGCCACTGGGCCCGTTCCACGCCCTGATTGAAACGAATGAAGGCGGGTATGTTGTGGCGGCCAGCCGTGTCACGCACATAGTCGAGAATCTCTGCCTGGCCGGCGAAGGCCCGGCTCCAGTCCGGTTTCTGGGCAAAGGAATAGGAGTACAGCGCCGAGGGCACATCGCAGGCACAGCCCGGGTAGGTATTATCCCGCCAGGTACCGCCCAGGTCCGCGGCTTTTTCCAGGATCACAAAGTTATCGAAGCCGGCTTCGCGCAGGCGAATGCCCAGGCCGATGCCGCTGATGCCGGCGCCCACAATCAGGACGTCATAAAGGGGAGTGTTGGCTTGCTGTGTCATGGGAATGTCCGGGGTCACTGGTTCGGTTGCGGGCTGAAGAAATCCATGGCCCGGTTGGTCAGATTCAGGTTGGCGACCTGTTTGGCCAAGGCGTAGATATCCGGGTAGATCACCCGAGCGCCACCCTTGCGGAAAGTGCGGTAGATGCGCTCGGCCAGCACCTCCGGCTTGCCGGTGGGGATATAGCGGGACACCGGGCCTTTCTTCACCTGGCTGCGGGCATGGCTTTCCAGGCCGGAATGGATCGGGCCCGGGTAGACAGTGATCACATTCACGCCCTGCTTCTTCAGATCCAGCCGGGCGATTTCCGAGGCCAGGCCGATGCCGGCCTTGGCGCCACCGTAGTAGCTGCAGCCACGAATTGGCACGCGCCCGGCCATGCTGGCCACATTGATCACGCAACCGTTGCGGGCTTCCACCATGGTTGGCAATGCCAGGTCCATCAGCCGCATGGGGGCAGTGAAGTTGATATCCAGCAAACGTTTGCCCTGCTCCCAGCCGGTACCGGTGATGCTGATGATGTCCATGATGCCGGCGCAGTTGACCAGCACATCCACCGGCCCGCGACGGTCAATCAGCGACTGCCACCAGCCAGGCAGGGCGTCGATATCGGTCAGATCGCAGGTTTCCGCTTGAGCGCCGTGCTGGTCGGCGGCCAGGGCGAGGGCCTCGGCATTCAGGTCCACCAGGGTGATGCGTGCGTCCGGGTGATGCTGACGAAACTGCCCGGCGAGCTGGCCGCCAATGGCGCCGGCACCGCCGGTAATCAGGATATGTGTGGGTGTCATGATTGCGTGCCTTTGTTGTTGTGATTGGCGATGGCGAGCCAGCAGGCATCCCGTGCCCGCGTCAGGTCGTCATCATCCAGGGTCAGATAGCCCAGGCGCTCTGCCTTGAAGACACCCACGAAAGCTCCCCAGAACAGGGCGATTGCCAGATCCGGTTTCATGATGTCGTTGAGCAGGCCGGTGCGCTGGCCGATGACCACCATCATGCCCAGGGGAATCAGCAGGGCCTGCTCCTGATGGCGGCTTTCCGGATCCAGGTAGCTGTGGTGATCCTGCATCTCCAGAAAATGAAAGGCGTCCGGCTCTTCGCGGGCAAAGGCGGTAAGCCGGGCCCAGAGGGTATTGAACAGACTGCGCGAGGGGTGTAGCAGGTCCAGATCGCTGAGCAGGCGTTCCTTGAGGCGGCGCTTGCTGTCCCGGAAGACGGCGTTGATCAGCGCTTCCTTACTGTCGAAATAGCGATACAGGGTTCCCACGCCGACTCCGGCCTCCGCGGCGATGGGCGGTACCGGCGTGCCGTGCAGGCCATGCTCAGCAAACACCCGCAGCGCGGCCTGGATGATCTGGTCGCCTTTGCGAGCTTCCTTGTTATCGGCCGGCACAGTCCGGTCAGCGAGGGTCATGGCAAGTCTCACTTAGTGATTGAATGAATGTTCATTCCGTAACTGTGCCATTGAGTGATGTTTGCATGGAAGGGTCATTTCGGGACAAATGATAGAGGCTATCCGTAGGAGCGTCGCTGGCGGCGCGATCAACCAGTTGCGAGAAACGAGTTTCGAGAAGCGAAAATCATTGGGCGTTCCCGTGTTTTGGCTTTGCCTTTCGAAACTCGTTTCTCGCAACTCGAAACTTTGGTTTATCGCGCCGCCAGCGGCGCTCCTACGAATGGAGGAGGGGGGTCAGATCAAGCCCTTTTCCCGGGCGGCCAGTTCGGTGAGTTCTGCCGCAAGGGTGACCGGGCGGGCGTAGGAGCGGTCGTAGTGGGCCTGGGCCAGGGCGTGGCATTCGGCGCTGATCTGATCGTAGAGCTCACGGGGCAGCAGGCCGCGGGTCGCGGGCAGGGGGTGCAGGCCGAACCGGTCATAGGGAATCGGTTGTTTGCCGGCAGCCTTGAGCAATTCCGGCACCCAGCCCTGGGGGGAAAGCTGGGTCTGATAGCGCAGGTTCTGGAAGTCCATCTCCGCCGCCAGCCGGTTCGCATCGGTGACCTGGAAATAGTTGTCCACTACCTGGCAAAGCAGCAAATTCAGGCGTTTCCAGACGATTCGCTTCTCTTCGTTGGTGTATCCGTTCCAGTGCACAACCTCGTGGCTGAAGCGGCGACAGCCACGACAGACCGTATCACCGAAAACGGTGGAACAGACGCCGATACAGGGGGTGTGGATACGATTGACTGCCATGGCCGAAGACTACCAGAAAACCCCGGGCAGGGAAGCGCGAGGGGACGCCGTTTGGCGGGAATTTGAGCGTTTGCTGCTATCTTGAGCAATGTCGGCAAATCGGCCATAGTTAGCACCTGAATCCGTGGCTTGATCGCGGCGCCTGACGCAAGTCTTTGTCGCCACAGAGTTATTGTTTTCTCAAGAGCGCCTTCAGTGGAGCGTATTTGCGACGACGCTTCTGCAGAAAACACCCTGTGGCAACCGATGCTTGCGCCATGCACCCACGCTGAAGTCACAGACTCAGGTGGCAACGAACAAATGCTCTGTCTTGCGCGAAATAATAAACAGGGTCGCCCCGGATTAACGGGAAGCGGCATCACTGGAGAATAATAATGCGATTGGCTGTGTTGCTGGCAGCTTGCCTGTGGATGCTTTCCGGATGTTCCAGCCTGGGTGTGGGCGTTCCCTCAACCCCCGGTGCTTTTATCCATGCCCCCCAGGGCAAGACCTTCAAACCCATGGATACGCTGGATCCGCGTAATGCCATGGTCTATATCTACCGTCCGATTACCCGTTGGGGCTACGAAGAAGTGCAGGCGCCGGTATTCTTCCTGGATGCCACGCAGCTTTTTGGTCTCAAGGCCGGTGCCTACAGCTGGCTGGAATTGCCCGCCGGCACCCACGACTTCTATGCCCGCCGTCCGCTTAGCGTGCTCTATCTGAAGATGGTGTTCGAAATGCCGCTGGAAGTGGAAGGGGGCAAGGATTACTACTTCCGCTACTCGGAAACCCGTCCGCTGGATATGGAAGAACTGGTTGCCGACCCGGAGAACTACCAGCAGGCCGGCCCCTTGCAACAGGTTCCCCGTGCCGTTGCGCTGCGGGAAATCGCCGATCTGCGTCTGGATGAGCCTGGCGTCTACTATGCCGGCCGCGACAGCAAGGTGCCGCGTTGGGCACCGTTTTATACCTATACGATGGAGTAAGGGACAGCTACAAGCGACAAGCTTCAAGCTGCAACACGGGCGGAGCCGGAGCCAATCGAACGGCCGCCTTTGCCGCGCTTCGTAATACGTGCTTATGAATCAAAAAAACGGGGAACCCTTTTGGGTTCCCCGTTTTCGTTTTTGCAGCTTGCAGCTTCTTAGCTAGTCACTCTCTGTCAGCCGCCGCTTGGTCTGCAGCAGTCGCTTCCACTGTTCCACGTACTCCGGCAGGGCCGGGGAGGTTTGATTGAAGCCGGTAATTTCCTGCAGGGTCTGGGGGCTGATGGATTTGCCGCCATACACATTGGCCACCCGCAACAGGGCATGGGTGTGCAGTTTGCGCTGGGATTCGAAGCGCTGATCGTAGTACACGTATTTGTCGTCCCAGCCGAGAATGCGGGTATGCACCTGGAATTGCTGGTACGGGCGCAGCTCGCGGATATAGGAAATCTCGGTATTGGCAACCACACCGTTACAGCGCGCTTCGATCATGCGGTTGAGCAAGCCGGTAACCACCGCGTGCTCCAGCCGGCAGCGATCCATGAACTTCAGGTATTTGGCGTTGTTCAGATGCATGTTCAGGTCAATATCCAGCAACCCCACCCGGTATTCCTGGGTGACAACATCAAATAGCTGGTGTGTGGGCGGCCGTTTACGACGGCGAGCCGCGCTGATCAGTTCGAGCATCCGATCTCCCTATGCCACGGTGGTCCGTGACCCCTTTTATTCTTTCGAAGACTGAATCGGCAAAAAAACGCGATTCAGTATAACGGTACCAGTGCCAGTTCACACTATTCGCTGATATCAAAGTGCTCAGTTTTACAGTCTTTGCAATCCTGTCCCGCGCCAGGCGTGGGTTTCGGCGCGTGATGCCCTGTGTGCAGGGGCTGCAACGGTTACGCACAGGCCAGATGCAGACTGAACAGGCTGTCGCTATCCGTCCAGCACCCGGATGGGGAAAAACCGGCGGCAACCAGTTCGGCGGAGAACCCTTCGATGGTGAATTTGTAGGAGTTTTCTGTGTGAATACGGGTGCCGGCAGTAAGTGTCAGGCTGTCGTCGCCAAGGCGGATGTGCTGATCCTGCAGGCACTCCAGGTGCATTTCGATACGGCTTTGCGTGCTGTTGTAGAACGCCAGATGGCGCACGGTATCGGTATCGAAGCCGCAATCCAGTTCCCGGTTCAGATGGTGCAGGGCATTCAGGTTGAAGGCGGCAGTGAGTCCTTGCGCGTCATTGTAGGCGGCATGGAGCTGCTCAGAGGGTTTCTGCAGGTCCGCGCCAATCAGCAGGGCGCCACCGGGTCCGGCCAGTTCCCGCAACCCGCGCAGAAAGCTGGCGCGCTGGGCCGGTTCAAAGTTGCCAATGGTGGAGCCGGGGAAAAAGACCAGACGGCCCGGCTGTTGTAACCCCTCTGGCATGGCCATGGCCTGGCAATAATCCGCGCAGACCGCACTGATGTGAATCTGCGGGAAGTCGTCGGCCAGGCGCCGTGAGGCGCCAAGCAGACACTCCCGGGAGATTTCCAGCGGCATGTAATGGGCCGGTTGCCAGGCATCCAGCAGCACCCGCACTTTTTCGCAGCTGCCTGCACCGGGTTCGGCGATGGTGTGGGTGCTCTCCAGGCGCGACTGAATATCCCCGGCATAGCGACGCAACAAACGGGCTTCCGTGCGAGTGGGATAGTACTCCGGAGTGCGGGTGATGCGGTCGAACAGGGTGGAGCCGGTTTTGTCGTAGAAGAACTTGGGGTGCAGCGTCGGCGTGGTTGCTCGCAAGGATTCACTGACCTCGGCAAGCATGTCGGTGGTCGGCGGGTGCAGGTCGAAGAAGGTCAGGTTGGGGCCGAGCTGTTGTTGATTCACGATGGCTCTCCCGCAAGCCGGATACCACTGAATTGCCAGCGATGGTGGGGATAGAAAAAATTACGGTAGCTGGCACGAAGATGGTCCCGGCTACTGACACAGGAGCCGCCGCGCAGCACCATCTGGTTGCACATGAATTTACCGTTGTACTCACCCACGGCACCGGCATCAGGCTGGAATCCCGGGTAGGGCAAATAGGCGCTGGCGGTCCATTCCCACACATCCCCGAACAGGTGTGCCATGCCGGTATCAATGGCCGGGCCGGGTTGGTAGAGACCGTTGTCCACAAAGTTGCCTTGTTGCGGTTGCGTGGTGGCCACGTGCTCCCATTCCTGTTCCGTGGGCAGACGCTTGCCTGCCCAGCGGGCATAGGCGTCGGCTTCATAATAATTCACATGGGCCAGAATCTGACCGGGATGCAACGGTTGTAGCCCTGCCAGGGTGAAATGCTGGTCAAGGTCCTCATGCCAGTAAAGAGGGCGCTGGACAGCGTTTGACTGAACCCAGGCCCAGCCGTCAGACAGCCATAAATCCGCACGCCGATAGCCGCCGTCCTGGATGAAGGCGCAGAACTCCCCCTGGGTGACAGGCCGGTTGGCCAGGGAGAACGGCTCCAGCCAGACTCGATGCCGGGGCGTTTCATTATCGAAGGCAAAGCCATTGCTGCTGGCGCCCATATCCACCAGGCCGCCACTGAACGTTTGAAAGCGCAATGGGGCTGCCGGGCCAGACGGGTCGAGGGGCTGGCCGAGGGTTGGCGCCAGTGGATTGAACGAGAGGCTGTATTTCAGATCGGTCAGCAACAATTCCTGATGTTGCTGCTCATGATTGAGCCCCAGTGTCACCAGATCCGCCAGCCCCGGATATTGCGCGATAAGCCGTGCCATGGCCTCATCCACCTGCTGTCGCCATGCATAGACGTCTGCGCCGGTGGGGCGTGACAACAGGTGGCGTTGCGGGCGGGCAAACTGTTCGCCAATGCCGTTGTAGTAGCTGTTGAAGAGATACTCGAATTGCGGTTCGAACACCCGGTAACCGGGCAGGTGGGGCTTGAGGAGGAAGGTTTCGAAGAACCAGGTGGTGTGGGCCAGATGCCAGCGGGGTGGGCTCACGTCAGCGCAGGCCTGCAACCCCATGTCCTCGGTGAGTAACGGCTCACAGAGTCGTTCGCTGAAGGCCCGGATACGCTGGTAGTGCGCCATCAAGGTAGCGCTGACGTCTTGTCTGGCGGTATCTGGCAAGGTTTTCCCTCCCAATCCGGTTGTCAAAGAGTGGCACCCACTTTGAGCGAAAGCAACAATGTGACGCGTGAACGGTGTGGGTATACTGCGTGGCAGCATTTGTAGTGGGTTGTTGCTGTGACGCAGTGACAGCCCATGCCCTTTCACCACAAGGAGAGCATATGAATATTACCGATAAAGTTGCCGTGATCACCGGCGCTGCATCCGGTCTGGGCCAGGCCACGGCCGAAGCCATTATCGCCAAGGGCGGCAAGGTGATGATTCTGGATCGTGACGACAAGCGCGGCCCGGAAGTGGCGGCGGAGCTGGGTGCCAATGCGGCGTTTGTGCAGACCGACGTGACCGACGAGGAATCCGTTAAGGCGGCCATCGACGCCACCGTGGAAAAATTCGGTGCCATTCATGTGTGTGTGAACTGTGCCGGTGTGGGCTCTGCCATGAAGACCGTGGGTCGCGAGAACAAGCCCCATGATCTGGGCGTGTTCAACATGGTGGTCAAGATCAACCTGATCGGTACCTTCAACGTGGCCCGTCTGGCCGCCGCCGCCATGGCCGAGAACGAGCCGGGTGAAGACAACGAGCGTGGCCTGATTGTGAACACGGCTTCTGTGGCAGCCTTTGATGGTCAGGTTGGCCAGGTGGCTTACGCGGCCACCAAAGGCGGTGTTGTCGGCATGACCCTGCCCATCGCCCGTGACCTGGCGCCGCTGGGCATTCGCTGCAACACCATCGCCCCGGGCATCTTCAACACCCCGTTGATGAATGCGGCTCCGGACAAGGTGAAAATGCCGCTGATCGAAATGACCCAGTTCCCCAAGCGTCTGGGGAACCCGGCGGAATACGCGCAGCTGGTCTGCCACATGATCGAGAACAGCTTCCTCAACGGTGAGACCATCCGTATCGATGGTGGTATCCGTATGCAGCCGCGGTAAGAAGAGCAGTAACAAGCTTCAAGCTACAAGCTGCAACACGACAGAACGTTGTGTTTTCTCAACGCAAGAGGCCGCGCCCAAAGAGTGGGCGCGGCCTCTTGCGTTGGGGAATAATCCAATGAGAATCGCGTTGTAGCTTGTAGCTTGTAGCTTGTAGCTTGTCACCCCAACAACGCATAACACGGCTCGTAATGGCTCCCGGGGAGTTTCATGCGATGTTGCTCCACAAACGCCTTGAGCAATTCGTCCAGGTGGGTCATCAGTTCACCCGGCGCATGCAGCCGATAGGGACCGTGCTGTTCGATGGCATGGATGCCTTGCTCTTTCACATTGCCGGCCACAATGCCGGAGAATGCCCGGCGCAGGTTGGCAGCCAGCTGGTGGACCGGTTGATTGGGGCTCAGATCCAGGCTGGCCATGGCCTCGTGGGTAGGCTCGAAGGGTTGCTGGAATTCCAGGGGAATGTTCAGCCGCCAGTTAAAGTAGAAGGCGTCATCATTGTCGCGGCGGAACAGGGTCAGACGGTCGATGCCCACGCACATTGCCAGGGCCACGGCTTCCGGGTCATCGATGATGATCTGGTAACGTTGCGCCGCCTGCTCTCCCAGTGTTGCGCGAATAAAGGCATCCACCTGGCGGAAGTAGTCCGCACTGCTGGCCGGGCCGGTGAACACAACTGGCAAGGGCATGTCCGCATTGTCAGGGTGCAGCAGCACGCCAAGCAGGTAGAGGATTTCCTCGGTGGTGCCCACCCCGCCAGGAAAGACGATGATGCCATGGCCGACCCGCAGAAACGCCTCCAGCCGCTTTTCGATGTCCGGCATGATCACCAGCTCGTTGACGATGGGGTTTGGGGCCTCGGCGGCGATGATGCCGGGCTCGGAGATGCCCAGATAGCGGCCGCCCTTGAAACGTTGTTTGGCGTGGGCCACATGGGCGCCTTTCATTGGCCCCTTCATGGCACCAGGGCCACAGCCGGTGCAGATATCCTTGTGACGCAGGCCGAGTTGATAGCCCACGCTCTTGCTGTAGTCGTATTCTTCCCGGGAAATACTGTGGCCGCCCCAGCAGACCACCAGGTTTGGCGAGGCTCCTGCCTTGAGCACGCCGGCGTTGCGCAGAATGTGGAAGACCGCATTGCTGATGCCCTGGCTGCTATTGAGGTTGAAGCTGTCGTTATTCTGGATCTCATTGGCCACATAGACGATATCGCGCAACACCGCCGATAAATGCTCGCGGATGCCGCGGATCATGCGTCCGTCCACGAAGGCGCCGGCGGGGGCATTGTCCACCTTGAGCCGCAGCCCACGGTCTTCCTGAATCACCTCGATATCAAAATCCTTGTAGGTCTCCAGTACCTGGCGGCTGTCATCGGTGGGGGTGCCACAGTTGAGTACGGCCAGCGCGCACCGGCGTAGCAGCTCATGCAGGCCGCTGCCGGAGGTGTCACGCAGACGTTCAACTTCGTGTTGGCTGAGAACTTCCAGGCTGCCTTCCGGGGCAACAATGGTGGATACCGTTTCGGTCATAGGGTCGGGTCCGTCGCAAAATAATCGTTACTCAGAGGCTGCAGGCCAGCCCGTGCGGCTACGAAGCCGCTGTAGGAGTGCCGCTTGAGTCGCGAACCTTGCTTGAGCAAGGAAGCCCCCGCAGGGCGGCCAAGCCGTCGCAGTTCATCCCAAAAGCAGCTACAACTCCCAAGAGTACCCCAGATGACACTCCCGGTGAGTGAAGAGTTGCAAGCCTTTGTCCCTGGGGTGGCGACAGACTCTTTTACAATTTCCCGGGAACGCCTTGTCGCCGCAAGCGTCACATCCTTTATCAGGTCTGGCACACTGACTGCATGGTTGATCTGTGTCATCTGGCTGTCTTCAGCAGCGGCCATACTTGATCGATTGGGAACCGGCATAAGGCCGTCCCGTTAATGAGGTTTATCAGGAGCAAAACATGTTGCTCAAATATCTGAATCAGCTGGAACAGGCAGTCAAGGCGGCTTGCGATCACCCGGATACGGATACCGTCAACCGCTGCGCGGATTGCGTGGCCACCCTGGACGCTTACCTGGACGCGCAGATGGAGCCGGTACAACGTCGGGGACGGGAGCTGATGGACGGAATGATTCCCTCCGAGTTGCACAGCCGCGTCTGTCAGCGGGTCCATTGACCCCGCCTCGCGTCCCGTAGGAGCGTCGCTGGCGGCGCGATTAATCAGTTGCGAGTTGCGAGAAGCGAGTTTCTAAGATCAAAACCTGCAATTCATGGCAGATAGCTTCTCGTTTCTCGCAACTCGTACCTCGAAACTGAGTGATAGCACCGCCCAACGCTGCTACAGCCGATTCCGCTGCTGCCGCAACGCCTTTTCCCTCTCTTCCGGAAACAAATCCGGCTGCTGCGGAGCTTTCAGGTCGCGCAGGCGGGCGCCGATGCCGATCAGGCGGGCCGGGCCCTGGCGGCGTTCCCACAATTGTCGCAGCAGTGCCTCGAAATGGGCCGGATCCAGATCGTTGCCGGCCTTGTCGCAGCTCAGGCTGACAAAATCCTGGTATTTCACCTTGGCGGTGAGCCCACTGATCAAATAGTGCTGATCCAGTTTGGCGAAACGGGCCTTGAGCTTTTCCAGCAGACCATCCAGTTCCCGCAGCCAGGCATTCAGGTCCGGCTGGTCCTGGTCGTAGGTGCGCTCTACGGACACGGATTTGCGTCGGCGGCCGGTTTGTATGGGCCGATCATCATGTCCGCGGCTCAGGTGATAGAGCCGCTCGCCGAAACTGCCGAAGTGCTGTGACAGCTCCAGTCGGCTCATGCCTTGCAGGTCGCCACAGGTATGCAGGTTGAGACCGGCCATGCGTTCGGCCGTCACCCGGCCCACCCCGGAAATCTTTTTTACCGGCAGGGCGGCCACGAAGGCGTCCACCTGGTCCGGCGGAATCACAAACAGGCCGTCGGGCTTGCGCCAGTCGCTGGCCACCTTGGCAAGAAACTTGTTGGGCGCCACGCCGGCGGATACGGTAATGCCCAGCTCCCGGCGAACATCCTGTCTTAACGCCTCGGCAATACGGGTTGCGCTATTATCGAACTGTTCGCTGTCGGTCACGTCCAGAAAGGCCTCGTCCAGGGACAAGGGTTCGATCAGGCTGGTGTAACGGCGAAAGATATCGTGGATCTGTGCCGAGACCTTGCGATATTTGTCAAAGTTGGCGGGTACAATGACCAGTTCCGGGCACAGGCGCAGGGCGTGGGATGAGGCCATGGCGGAATGCACCCCGAAATGCCGGGCCGGGTAATTGCAGGTGGCGATAACGCCACGGCGGTTGGGGTCGCCCCCCACTGCCACGGGCCGATTGCGCAGGGACGGATCATCACGGATTTCCACGGCGGCGTAGAAGCAGTCGCAGTCCACGTGGATAATCTTGCGTGAGGCCTGTGCCATGAATGAACTCTGGGACGTGGCAGGATTGACAATCGGGTTGCCTGTGTCGCTTGGGCCGCCCTGAGGAGAGTGTAACATCGGCATTACCGCAAACCGCACACCGCAGGTCCTGATTATCGGTGCCGGGCCCACCGGCCTGGCCCTGGGCATAGGCCTGCGTCGACACGGCATTGACTGCTGCATTATCGACCGGCTCGCCGAGCCGTCTCCCTGGTCCCGAGCGCTGGGGCTGCATGCCCGCACCCTGGAAATCTTTGCCGCCCTGGAAGTGCTGGCTCCGATCCGCAAGGCTTCGCGCACCCTGAGCGCAGTGTCTGTCTATGGCGACAAGGGATTCCTGTTCGAGCTGGATCTGACCAGCCTGGATGCCCCGTACCCCTGGGTGCTGAGCTGCCCCCAGTCCGATGTGGAAAGCGTCCTCACCGAGCGCTACCGCAGCCAGGGAGGCGAACTGGTCCGTGGCACGGAATTGCTCGATTTTACCCAGGATGGGGCAGGGGTTCGCGCCCGGCTGCGCCAGGGGACGGACGTGGAAACCGTCAGCTGCGATCTGCTGGTGGGCGCCGACGGCGTGGGTTCCACCGTGCGTGAGCAGCTGGGTATCGGCTTCAACGGCGTCGATTACGATGAACATTTCCTGCTGGCTGATGTGGACTGGCAGGGGCCCTGGCGCAATGACAGCTCCCACGGTTTTTTGCAGGAAGAGGGGTTGCTCATAGCCTTGCCTCTGCCCACGGGCTGGCGGTTGATCATGGCCCGGGACGAGCCCTGGGAAGGGGAGATAGATCTACAGCCTTTTGCGGATCGGCTCACTCCGATACTGGGTGATACGCCTGACCTGGGTGAACCACGCTGGATCAGCCGCTTTTCGGTGCAACGTCGGCTGGCCCATCACTACCGTCGCAATCGTGTTTTTCTGGCGGGCGATGCGGCCCATGTGCAAAGCCCGCTGGGCGCACAAGGCATGAACACCGGCCTGGCAGATGCCTTCAACCTGAGCTGGAAACTGGCGTTCTATCTCAAGGGGTATGGCAGCGGTACCCTGCTCGACAGTTACGAGCAGGAGCGAAAACCGGTGGCGGACAAAATGCTGCACGGTGTGGATTTGTTGTCGCGGGCTTCACTGGTGAAGTTGCCCATGTTGCGCCGCACCCGCGATTCGCTGCTGAAAATGGCGGGGGGGCGTGCCGGTTTGTCCCGGCGTTTACTGCGCACGGCCAGCCAGCTGGACGTGCACTATCGATCCTCGCCGCTGGTGAGCTGTGGTCCGGAAGCGGATCTGGGTTGGCGCAATCGGGGGCCGTTGCCCGGGGACCGACTCCCCGATGCGGCCCTGCGCTCTGTACGTACCGGGCACCTGCACCAGCTTCATGGTCTGCTCCGGAAACCGGTCCATCACCTGTTGCTGCAACTGGGTGAGACCCCGGAGCATAACGAACGGCTGGTGCTGTATGCGCTCAGTGACCGTCTGGGGCAGGAATATCGCGAGCGGGTTCATCTGACCGTTATCGTGGCCAGCGGGACTCCCACTGAAGCGATTCCCCGGGAGGGCACCACCCGAATCTGGCAGGATCACCAGGGTGAGTTTGGCGAGGCATTTGGGGAGGGGCCGAGAATGTGGCTGATGCGCCCGGATGGCCACCTGGCCTACCGGGCCCCGGTGAGCAATGCCAATCACCTGCTGGAGTACCTGGATACGGCCTTGGGGAAGGTAATTAATAGTTAATAATGAATAATTAATAACGTCGCGAAATGGGTTGTCTGTTCTGCAACGCAAGAGGCCGCGCCCATGCTTTGGGCGCGGCCT
>NZ_LWEJ01000147.1:0-205 GCF_001635525.1 Alcanivorax sp. HI0007 | reverse complement strand
GAGCTGAAAAGCGACGATCAGAAAGCGTCCTATGCGCTGGGCTTCCGCAGTGCGGAGCAAATGCGCAGCCTGGAGAATCTGGATCTGGAGGCCATGGTAGCGGGTCTGCGTGATGGTTTTGCCGAAGACGGCAAATCACAGCTGGGTGATGAAGATCTGGATCAGCTGATTCGTGATTTCCAGGGCCGCATGATTGAAGCCCAGC
>NZ_LWEJ01000146.1:0-213 GCF_001635525.1 Alcanivorax sp. HI0007 | reverse complement strand
TTGCTTGCAAACGATAACTTGTCCCCGTCACCGCGCCACTGAATCCTGTCCCCGGAATCAATAGAAAAATCTGCCTCCAAAAACAAGAAACGGGTGAAAGGATGCGCACAATATCGATACAGCGTCTGGCTGTTTTATGTCTGCTTTATCCCCTGCTCAATGCCTGTGAAGACGACCCGGATGTGTTTATCCCTCCGGAGCCGGGTGATGCGC
>NZ_LWEJ01000145.1:0-216 GCF_001635525.1 Alcanivorax sp. HI0007 | reverse complement strand
TATGCAGACCGCCCTTGTGTGGCTCCAGGTGCCAATACGAGCGGTATGAATAATGGGGGCGCCAGTAGCTGGGGCTCTCCAGGCGCGGATTGTGGTTGGTTTGGCTGTAATAGAGCTGGTTTGCCTGCACCTGAAGGCGGATATCTTAACCTCGGCGACGATATGATTCTTGATATCGGGATTGCGTCTATTCGCTTTCAGGAAGCTCTTGTTAGC
>NZ_LWEJ01000144.1:0-203 GCF_001635525.1 Alcanivorax sp. HI0007 | reverse complement strand
CGTTCAGTGGGCCAGTCATAGTCTTGGTTTTCCGTTGTCAGGGAATTAACGCGTTTTCTTTGAGTGTTTTGCGCAGGGCCGTACATTGGCTCTTGGCAATGGCAACGGTATTGCTGGCTTCGTGGGTGGTCGCGATGCCGGTCCACAGCGGCTTGCCGTCGGCGTTGATCAACTCGGCACCATGTTGACGCAGGGCCTCGGGC
>NZ_LWEJ01000143.1:0-30589 GCF_001635525.1 Alcanivorax sp. HI0007 | reverse complement strand
GATACGCACCGGAAAACGGCAGNCACGTTTCGCCGCACTGTTCCGCACAGCGGCGAATGGTCTCTGCCGTTTTCCGGTGCGTATCCGCACTGCCATGGGAAAAGTTCAGGCGGAACACATTCACGCCGGCCTGTATCAGAGCCTCCAGTCGGGATTCTGAAGAAGAGGCGGGGCCAACGGTGGCGACAATCTTGGTGCGACGCAGGGGGGAGCGGGACATTCGGAACATTTCCATCAGCTGATTTTTGGCCAGCATACCATGTGGACTTGGCGGGGGGATGACAGCAATGGGCGAGGGATCAGACAAAAAATACCCCCGCACGGGCGGGGGCAAGGGGATCGTTGTGCAGAGAGAAATCAATGCAGCATGGCAAAAGAGCAGGACTGGGCTCCACTGAGGCGCAGGAAATCGCCCATGCCCATCTTGATGACTTCGGTGTGAGAGCCGGCATTAAAGGCCAGCCAGTCTTCACTGAGCAAGGTGTCGTCCACATACACCTTCATGTCGTAGAGGTTGCCGAAAGGCGGTTCACCACCGGGCTCGCACAGCGGAAAGCGATCCTTGAAATCCTTCTCCGGGGCCAGCCGGACGCTATTGGCATTCAGTGCCTGGCGTAGCTTGTCCGGGTCCAGGTATTGGTCGGAAGGCAGTACCGCCATGGCGAGCTCGCCATCCACATCCACGATCACCGTTTTGGCCATGTGACGTCCGGGGATATGGCTGGACTGGGCCACCTCGGAAGCGGTAACGGCGGGCGGGTGGTTATAGCAATGGTAGTTCACATTGTTGTTGTCGAGAAAATCAGCCAGTGCGCGGGCAGGCATGATAGACCTCCTCCCGGAACAGGTAAGCCGGGATTGGGGAGCGGTCCTCGGAGCAGTGGGTAACTGGCCGGGCCCGTTCCATGAATGTTCATATCCAAGCTTAGGGAGGTAAAAGCAGGCGGGGAAATACGGTTATGCGCTAAGAGAAATAGCGGAATGATCTAGCTCTAGCTACGAGCTTTCTTCGAAGCCGCTGTAGGAACGGAGCGCAGCGGAGTAACGCACGTAGTTCCGTGCGGCCCGAAGGGGGAGCGAAGCGAATAATACCTCTCGAGGCGCGAACCGCGCTTGCGCGGAAATCGACCGAAGGGCGATCAGGAATGCCTGCACTCGACAGGTTTCTCTGAGAAGGTAAATGCTATCTATTTTCCGATAGCCTCGCTGCGCTCGGTTCGTCCCCTGGAAGGGAACTCCTGCAACTTTCCCGAAAGATATGGGATTCAATAAAAAACGCGGGCAGAGACTCTGCCGTTTGGCGCATTCTTGCCCGCGTTGCAGCCAGCAGCTAGTAGCTGCTTTTCACATCCCCAGATTATCCAGAATCCGCAGATTCGGACCGGCCTGGTTCATGGTGTAGAAATGCAGTCCCGGTGCGCCCATGGCGAGCAGGCGTTCGCACAGACGGGTGACCACTTCCTCGCCGAAAGCTTTGACCGCAGCGTCATCATCCTTGATGTCGTTGAGCTTGCTGTGCAGCCAGCGGGGGATATCGGCGCCACAGGTGTTGGAGAAGCGTACCAGGTTGGCCACGTTGAGGATCGGCATGATGCCCGGGTAGACCGGGGCGTCGCAGCCGATTTTCTGCAGCGCGTCCAGGTAATAACCGTAGGCATCCGCGTTGTAGAAATACTGGGTCAGGCCGCTGTTGGCGCCGGCGTCGACCTTGCGCTTGAAGTGGGCAATATCATCTTCAAAGCTGCGCGCCTGGGGGTGCATCTCCGGGTAGGCGGCCACTTCCAGGGTGAAGTGATCGCCGGTTTCCTCACGGATCAGCTGCACCAGTTCGTCCGCATACTTGATCTCGCTCTGGGCGTAGCCCATGCCGGAGGGCAGGTCGCCGCGCAGGGCCACGATGCGGGTCACTCCCGCGGCCTTGTAGCCGTTCACTAGCTCCAGGATTTCCTCGCGGCTCTGGCCGATGCAGCTCAGGTGCGGGGCGGTGTCGCCGTGCTGATTGCGCAGCTGGTTGACCATGTCGCGGGTGTTGTCACGGGTGGAACCCCCGGCGCCAAAGGTGCAGGAAAAAAACGCCGGTTTCTTGGCCAGAAGTTTCTGCTGGGTCGCCAGCAGTTTTTCTTTTCCCGCATCGGTTTTCGGCGGGAAGAATTCAAAACTGATTCGTTTCATAAAATGCTCGCGTCGCGAGGCTGGCACAGAGACACGCCCCAAGCTGGCTCGATTGGTAGCGAGCAGCGTGGGGCGTGTTGTGTGCAAGCGGTTAGTACTTGTAGTGCTCGGGTTTGTACGGGCCGTTCACGTCGACGCCGATGTAGTCGGCTTGCTCTTTGGTCAGTTTGGTGATCACGCCACCAAAGCCCTGCACCATGTAACGAGCCACTTCTTCGTCCAGGTGCTTGGGCAGCACCTCTACTTTAAGCATCTTCTCCTTCACGGTATCGGAGTGCTTGGCGTAGCCCTGGTCGAACAGATACATCTGCGCCAGTACCTGGTTGGCAAAGGAACCATCCATGATGCGGCTGGGGTGGCCGGTGGCGTTGCCCAGATTCACCAGACGGCCTTCGGACAGCAGCAACAGGAAGTCACCCTCGGCCTTGTTGCGCCATACCTTGTGTACCTGCGGTTTGACCTCTTCCCATTCCCAGGTCTTGCGCATGAAGGCGGTGTCCACTTCATTGTCGAAGTGACCGATGTTGCAGACCACGGCGCCTTTTTTCAGGGCCTTGAGCATGTTGGCGTCACAGACATTGAAGTTGCCGGTGGTGGTGACCAGCAGGTCGGTGTTGCCCAGCAGTTCCGTGTTGATGGAAGCCTCGGTACCGTCATTGACGCCATCCTTGTACTGGCTGACGACCTCGTAGCCGTCCATGCAGGCCTGCATGGCGCAGATCGGGTCCGCTTCGGTGACCTTCACGATCATGCCTTCCTGGCGCAGGGACTGGGCAGACCCCTTGCCCACATCACCGTAACCAATGACCAGTGCTTTCTTGCCGGACAGCAGATGGTCGGTGCCGCGCTTGATGGCGTCATTGAGAGAGTGACGGCAGCCGTATTTGTTGTCGTTCTTGCTCTTGGTGACCGAGTCATTCACGTTCACCGCCGGCACTTTCAGGGTGCCCTTGTTGAGCATCTCGTAGAGACGGTGCACACCGGTGGTGGTTTCCTCGGTGATGCCGTGGATGTTGTCCAGCATCTGCGGGTAGGTCTCGTGGATGTAGCCGGTCAGGTCGCCGCCGTCATCCAGGATCATGTTGGCATCCCACAGTTCACCGTTGCCATCGCGACAGGTCTGCTCGATACACCACATGTACTCTTCTTCGGTTTCCCCTTTCCAGGCGAATACCGGTATGCCAGCGGCAGCGATGGCGGCAGCGGCGTGGTCCTGGGTGGAGAAGATATTGCAGCTGGACCAGCGCACTTCTGCGCCCAGTGCGACCAGGGTTTCGATCAGCACGGCGGTCTGAATAGTCATGTGGATACAGCCGATGATTTTTGCGCCTTTCAGCGGCTGTTCGGCACGGTATTTTTCGCGGATGGTGATCAGCGCCGGCATTTCGGTTTCGGCGATATGGATTTCGGAGCGGCCATAGGCGGCCAGGGAAATATCGGCGACTTTATAGTCGGTAAAAGTGTCCACTCTTGCGTTCATGATGTTCTCCATTCGTTTTTGACGAATGGGCGCCGTTGTTCCTTGCGTGTCTGCCCAGCGAGCCTCGCGGTCAAGCCGCTGCAGCGCCCCTCACAGGGCAGACATAATCGGGATAATGCCGACGCCACCCGGGAGGCGGCGCCGGCGGTGATGCCGTGGTTACATGGCCTTGGCCAGGTCTGCCGCTTTATCGGTTTTCTCCCAGCTGAAACCTTCGCGACCGAAGTGGCCGTAGCTGGCAGTGGGGCGGTAGATCGGCTTGCGCAGGTCGAGCATCTCGATGATGCCTCGCGGGCGCAGGTCAAAGTGCTCGCGCACCAGGGCCACGATGGCATCGTCGCTCAGTTTGCCGGTGCCGAAGGTGTTAACCGAGATAGAGGTAGGTTCGGCCACGCCGATGGCATAGCTCACCTGGATCTCGCACTTGCTGGCCAGGCCGGCAGCCACGATGTTCTTGGCTACATAGCGGCCGGCGTAGGCGGCGGAACGGTCTACCTTGGACGGGTCCTTGCCGGAGAAGGCGCCGCCACCGTGACGGGCCATGCCACCGTAGGTATCCACGATGATCTTGCGGCCGGTCAGACCACAGTCACCCATGGGGCCGCCGATCACGAAAATCCCGGTGGGGTTCACGTGGTACAGGGTGTCCTTGTGCAGCCACTCTTCCGGCAGGACCGGCTTGATGATTTCTTCCATTACCGCTTCACGCAGATCGGCCAGCTTGATGTCCGGGGAATGCTGGGTGGACAACACCACCGCATCCACGGCCACCGGCATGCCGTTGTCGTAGCGCAGGGTGACCTGGCTTTTCGCATCCGGGCGCAACCAGGGCAGGGTGCCGTTCTTGCGCAGCTGTGCCTGGCGCTCCACCAGTCGGTGAGAGTAGTACACCGGCGCGGGCATCAGGGTGTCGGTTTCGTTGGTGGCAAAGCCGAACATCAGGCCCTGGTCGCCGGCGCCCATTTCCTTGTTTTCGGCTTCGTCTACGCCGATAGCGATATCCGCAGACTGTTTGCCAATGCCGTTGAGTACCGCACAGCTGGCACCGTCAAAGCCCTTGTCGGAGCTGTCATAGCCGATGTCCAGAATCACCTGGCGAACGATGTCCTCCAGCTCCACATAGGTGCTGGTACGGACTTCACCGGCAACGATGGCCATGCCGGTTTTGACCAGCGTTTCCACCGCCACGCGGGCATGGGGGTCATCCTTGATGATGGCATCCAGAACGGCGTCCGAGATCTGGTCGGCCATTTTATCCGGGTGGCCTTCGGATACAGACTCGGAGGTAAAGATGGAATATTCACTCATTACTGGAGTGCTCCCGTTATTCAAGTGTGCGTTACATTGCCTTCAACAGGCGCCAAAAACTTTCAACTCTTCCTGAAGGTGCGTACCTGCACCTGAAAACCATTGCGCAGTGCCAGAAACTGGCTTTCCTGCAATGCCAGACCGGCGCGGCCGGCCCAATCCACCAGATCGGCTTCTTCGAAGCCAAGCCAGAAATCACCACAGGCCTCGTGGGCCCAGTGCTGGTCATGCCGACACAGGTCGGTGATCAGCAGGGTGCCGCCTTCATTCAGCTGCCGGGCCGCGGCGCCGATGGCGCTGGCGGGGGCTGGCAGGTGATGCAGCACCATGTTCAGAACCACGGCATCCACCGTGGGCAGGATGGTGGCGCTGGCGGGCCACTCACCCAGTATCAGTTGCACATTTTGCCGTTTGGCGACAGTCAGGTTCTGGCGGGCCCGCTCCAGCATGGCTTCGGCATTATCCAGGCCGAACACAGTGTCAAAGCGTGTCGCCAGTTCCAGAAGAAACTGGCCATCACCGGGGCCGATCTCCAGGACGCTCTTGCCATCCGGAGCGTCAGGGCTGGCCCGGGTGAGTAATTCCAGGGCCTGATCCGCATACTGGCCATAGTCGGCAATCAGTTCCTGCTGTTCGTCCACCTGCTCCGCATGGCGGGCAAAAAAGGCCCGGCTCTGTTCCGCACGCTGCCCTTGCACCTGCTCAAGCCGTTCCGCCACCTGGGCGTCCAGGGGGCTATCATCCAGTTCTTCCAGCAGGGCGGCGTGAAGCGCGCCTTCTGAGTTGTCACCCTGGGGCAGGCGCCGGCGATAGAAGATGGAATTGCCTTCCCGCCGCTTCTCCACCAGCCCGCCCTGGGCCAGTACCTTAAGGTGGTGACTCATGCCGGATTGTTTCATGGCCATGATGTCGCACAGCTCCAGCACCCCGAAGCTGTTCTGGCCCAGCACCTGCAGCACCTGAAGACGCAACGGGTCGCCAGCGGCCTTGAGGAAGCCCGCCAGATGATCAGTGATCTCCGGAGCGTCGGGTGCTTGTGCATTCATAGGGGAAAGAGTCTAGCGCAATGAAAAGCTAAATCAAAATAAATTGATATAGATTTTCTGGCGGCCTGGCCGGTCACCCGCCAGAGCTGCTCTGGGGCATGTAAACCGGCGGGCGGGGCGCCCGCGCTTGTAGCGATTATCCCCTTGAGGGACAATAGCGCCCCTTTTCAGCCACCAGCCAGTTTGGAGCCCTGCATGTCCAGTGCCCCCGCCCGCCGTGAACTCGCCAACGCTATCCGTGCCCTGAGCATGGATGCGGTACAGAAAGCCAATTCCGGGCACCCCGGTGCGCCCATGGGAATGGCCGATATCGCCGAGGTGTTGTGGCGCGGCTTTCTCAAGCACAACCCGCAGGATCCCACCTGGCCCGACCGGGATCGCTTCGTGCTGTCCAATGGTCACGGCTCCATGCTGCTTTACAGCCTGCTGCACCTGAGCGGCTACGGCGTCAGCCTGGACGACATCAAGAACTTCCGGCAGCTGGGCAGCCCCACCGCCGGGCACCCGGAATACGGCGACGCCCCGGGCATCGAAACCACCACCGGGCCGCTGGGCCAGGGCATTGCCAATGCGGTGGGCATGGCATTGGCGGAGAAGATGCTGGCAGGTCAGTTCAACCGGGAAGGGCACGATATCGTCGACCACTACACCTACTGCTTCCTGGGCGATGGCTGCATGATGGAAGGCATCTCCCATGAAGCGTGTTCCCTGGCGGGCACCCTGGGCCTGGGCAAGCTGGTGGCCTTCTATGACGACAATGGCATTTCCATTGATGGTGAGGTGGAAGGCTGGTTCACCGATGACACCGTGGAGCGTTTCCGTGCCTATGGCTGGCAGGTGATCCCCAATGTGGATGGTCACAACGCGGAAGAGGTTCAGGTGGCCATCGAAAATGCCCGTGCCAATACCGATCAGCCCACCCTGATCTGCTGCAAGACCGTTATCGGTTTCGGCAGCCCCAACAAGCAGGGCAAGGAAGAGTCCCACGGTGCCGCTCTGGGGGAAGACGAAATTGCCCTGACCCGGGACGCGCTGGGCTGGAAGCACGGCCCCTTCGAGATTCCTGCCGACATCAAAAAGGCCTGGGATGGCAGCGATAAAGGGGCGGCTGCCCAGAGCGACTGGCAGCAGCGTTTCGACGCTTACCAGGCCGCCTACCCGGAACTGGCGGCAGAGTTCCTGCGTCGTCAGGCCGGTGAATTGCCCGCCAACTTCCAGGAGCAGGCGGATGCCTACATCCGTGAGTGCCAGGAAAAGGGTGACAAGGTCGCCACCCGCAAGGCCAGCCAGAACACTCTCGATGCCTTCGGCCCGCTGCTGCCGGAACTGGCCGGTGGCTCCGCCGACCTGGCCGGCTCCAACAACACCATCTGGAAAGGCTGCAAGTCGGTCACCGCGGATGATGCCAGCGGCAACTATATTCATTACGGGGTGCGTGAATTCGCCATGACCGCGATCCAGAACGGTCTCTGCCTGCACGGCGGCCTGCGCCCTTACGGCGGCACCTTCCTGGTGTTCATGGAATATGCCCGCAACGCGGTGCGCATGGCGGCGCTGATGCATCAGCCCAACATTCTGGTCTATACCCACGATTCCATCGGCCTGGGTGAAGACGGCCCGACTCACCAGCCCATTGAGCAAATGGCCAACCTGCGCCTGACCCCGAACATGCGCACCTGGCGCCCCTGCGACACGGTGGAATCCGCGGTGTCCTGGAAGAAAGCCATTGTCCGGCAAGACGGTCCTTCCGCGCTGATCTTCTCCCGCCAGGGGCTGCCCTGCATGGAGCGAGGTGATGCGCAGCTGGCCGAGATCGAAAAAGGCGGCTACACCCTGCTGCAAACCGGTGAGGGCACCCCGGACGCCATCATCATTGCCACCGGCTCTGAAGTGGAGCTGGCGGTGAATGCGGCCAAGGCCCTGACCGGCAAGACTATCCGTGTGGTCTCCATGCCCTGCGTGGAAGAGTTCCTGGCCCAGGACCGTGAGTACCAGGAAAGCGTGCTGCCCTCCAGTGTGCGCGCCCGGGTGGCGGTGGAAGCGGCCATCGCCGATTACTGGTATCGCTTTGTGGGCCTGGACGGCAAGGTGGTGGGCATGAACAGCTTCGGCGCCTCTGCCCCCGCCGGCGACTTGTTCAAGCACTTCAATATCACTGCCGAGGCAGTGCAGCAGGCCGTGGAGAGCCTGCTCTAAGTGAAAGTCGCGATTAACGGCTACGGCCGTATCGGGCGTTCCTTTGTCCGTGCCCTGGCCGAGCGCGAAGGCGCCGGCTGGCAGGCACCGTTCACCCTGGCGGCGATCAATGACAAGGGTCGCCCGGAAGACCTGCTGTACCTGACCCGCTACGACACCACCCATGGTCGTCTGGCGGAGCCGGCGGAATTGATCGAAGGCATGCTGCGTATCGGCAAGCAGGCCCCGCGGCTGCTGCAGCAACCCAAGCCGGAACAATTGCCCTGGCGCGAGATGGGGGTGGATCTGGTGCTGGAATGCTCCGGTCATTTCCGCAGTCATGCGGGTGCCTCAAGGCATCTGGAGGCAGGGGCCGGGCGGGTCATCATCGGTGCGGTGCCGTTCGATCAGGCGGACCAGATCGTGGTGTACGGCGTGAACCACAGGGATGTGCGCGATGACAGCAAGGTGCTGTCGGCGGCATCCTGTACCACCCACTGTATTGCGCCACTGCTGTCCCGGCTGGACCAGGCCTATGGCATCCGCCAGGTACTGATGAAGGAGATCCACTCCTATACGTCGGATCAGACCCTGCTGGATCATGTTCATCGGGACCCTCGCCGGGGCCGGGCCGGGGCACAGAACATCGTGCCCACCACCAGCAGTGCCATCGGCGCGGTACAGCAGGTGCTGCCGGCTCTGGCCGGCAAGATCAGCGGCCATTCCATCCGTGTGCCCACCCTGAACGTGGCCATGGTGGAGCTGACACTGCTGCTGGAGCGTACCCCGGATAGCGACAGTCTGAACCAGTGGCTGCAGCAGCAATCGAAAGAAGCCAGTGCGTTGATTGGGTACAATGATGCGCCGCTGGTGAGCGTGGATTTCAACCACCGGCCGGAATCTGCCATCGTCGATGCCACCCAGACCCGGGTGCAGGGCGAGATGGGGCAGGCCATGGTGCAGATAGTGGCCTGGTATGACAACGAATGGGGCTATGCGAACCGACTGCTCGACTGGGTGGCGGCGCTGGCTGAATCACATCAAGCTTGAATGAATGGATGCACCCATGCGGGTGGCCGTGAATGAGGTAAGTACGACATGAACTTCAAACGCATGACCGACCTGGATCTGGCAGGCAAGCGCGTTCTCATCCGGGAAGACCTGAACGTGCCGGTGAAGGACGGCAAGGTCACCAGCGATGCGCGTATCCGCGCGTCCCTGCCCACCATCGAGCACGCCCTGAAGGCGGGAGCCAAAGTGATGCTGATGTCGCATCTGGGCCGTCCCACGGAAGGGGAGTACGCGGAGGAGTTTTCCCTGCAGCCGGTGGCCGACCATCTTGGCAAGCTGCTGGGGCGAGAGGTGCCGCTGGTGAAAGACTGGCTGGACGGCGTCGATGTGGCAGAAGGCCAGGTCGTATTGTGCGAGAACGTGCGCTTTAACAAGGGCGAGAAAAAGGATGACGAGGCGCTGTCACAAAAGATGGCGGCCCTCTGTGATATCTATGTGATGGATGCCTTTGGCACCGCACACCGGGCCCAGGCGTCCACCCATGGTGTGGGCAAGTTTGCCCCGGTCGCCTGTGCCGGTCCGCTGCTGGCCAATGAGCTGGATGCTCTCGGCAAGGCCCTGAACGCGCCCGAGAAGCCGCTGGTGGCGATTGTCGGGGGTTCCAAGGTATCCACCAAGCTGGAGGTGCTGGAATCCCTGTCGGATGTGGTGGACCAGCTGGTGGTGGGTGGCGGTATCGCCAACACTTTCCTGGCCGCGGCCGGTCATCCGGTGGGCAAGTCCCTGTACGAGGAAGACTTGATCCCGGCGGCGAAGAAGATCGCCGAGAAGGTGCATATCCCGATCCCGGTGGATGTGGTCACCGCCAAGGAATTTGCCGAATCCGCTGAAGCCACCGTCAAGAAGGTGGATGATGTGGCCGAGGACGACCTGATTCTGGATATTGGCCCGCAGACTGCCCACATCGTGGCGGCGCTGATGAAGGAAGCCAAGACCATTATCTGGAACGGCCCGCTGGGTGTGTTCGAATTTGACCAGTTCGGTGAGGGCACCCGGGAAATGGCGGAAGCCATTGCCGACTCCGATGCCTTCTCCATTGCCGGTGGCGGTGACACCTTGGCCGCCGTCGACAAGTACGGTATCACCGACAAGGTCAGCTACATCTCCACCGGTGGTGGGGCCTTCCTGGAATTTGTGGAAGGCAAGGTGCTGCCGGCAGTCGCCATGCTGGAAGCGCGGGCGAAAGATTGATCACAGACCGCATGGCCGGTCTGGGAAACCACTGAACAGGAATCGGGCAGCATGGCTGCCCATGGAAACGAAGGGGAAAGACAATGGCACTCGTAAGCATGCGACAGCTGCTGGATCACGCCGCCGAATATGGCTATGGCGTACCGGCCTTTAACGTGAACAACGTGGAACAGATGCGCGCCATCATGGAGGCCGCGGATCAGACCAATTCCCCGGTGATCGTGCAGGCCTCCGCTGGCGCCCGCAAATACGCCGGTGCCCCTTTCCTGCGGCACCTGATTCTGGCAGCCACCGAAGAATTTCCGCACATTCCTGTGGTGATGCACCAGGATCACGGCACCAGCCCCTCCGTGTGCCAGCGTTCCATTCAGCTGGGGTTCTCCTCGGTGATGATGGATGGCTCGCTGGGCGAGGACGGCAAAACCCCCACGGATTACGAGTACAACGTGCGCGTCACCCAGCAAGCGGTGGCCATGGCCCACGCCTGTGGTGTGTCTGTGGAAGGTGAGCTGGGCTGCCTGGGTTCCCTGGAAACCGGCCAGGCCGGTGAAGAAGATGGTATCGGCGCGGAAGGCACCCTGAGCCACGATCAGATGCTCACCGACCCGGAAGAGGCGGCGGACTTCGTTAAGCAAACCAAGGTGGATGCCCTGGCCATCGCCATCGGTACCAGCCACGGTGCCTACAAGTTCACTCGTCCGCCCACTGGTGACATTCTGGCCATCGAGCAGATCAAGGCGATCCACAAGCGCATCCCGGATACCCACCTGGTCATGCACGGTTCCTCCTCCGTGCCGCAGGACTGGCTGGCCATCATCAATGAGTACGGTGGCGAGATTGCCGAGACCTACGGGGTGCCGGTGGAAGAGATTCAGGAAGGCATCAAGCACGGCGTGCGCAAGGTGAACATCGATACCGACCTGCGTCTGGCGTCCACCGGTGCGATTCGTCGTTTCCTGGCCCATAACCCGGCCGAGTTCGACCCGCGCAAGTACCTGAAGGAATCCATCACCGCCATGCGCGATATCTGTATTGCCCGCTACGAAGCGTTTGGCACGGCCGGTAATGCGGACAAGATCAAGCCGATCAGCCTGGAGCGCATGTTCCAGCGCTACGAAGCCGGCGAGCTGGATCCGCGCGTCAAGTAACGGACCGCACTGAAACACAAAAAAGCCCCGCACTGCGGGGCTTTTTGGTTTCCGTGGGGGAGATTATGGCTGGCGGGTAGCTTCGATCTGTACCTGATCCGCACCACGCAGAACCAGTTGCCCGTCCTCGTTGATATCTCCCGCCGTCACCTCTTCCAGCGCGGTCAGAAATTGTTGCTCCAGCGCCATCAGCGGCTGGGGGCACGCCATCATGGTGACGCCGCCGGTTTTCACCGTGAACGTGTCCTCGTCCAGGGTGTAGCTGGCCATGTAGTTGTTGCAGGCGGCCTTGCCGGCCAGTCGTCCCGGTTCATGAAAGTTCAGGGTAATGAGGGCATCCCCCACATGGTCACCGTTGAGGCGCTGTACCTGCCAGGCGCTGCCCTGCAGTTGCTCGGAAGTAACCATGGTATCGGTTCCTGTGGGGTGGCTGCTGCAGGCGGCTAGCGTCAGGGCGGCACCCGCCAGCAGGGAAAGCTTGAGTGTTTGCATATCGGGTCCTTATTGATCGCACGGTATCAGGGCGTCCTGTCCCGGTTAGTCCCCAATGGCAGCGGATAGTTTCCCTCAGCCCTGATCGTGGTCCGAATCCAGACGGCGCAGGGACTGATCCGGCTTGGCATAGCTCCAGCGCGCCTGGCGGTGGGTCAGGTGGTAGCTGTCCAGGCCAGACAGGGCCACGGTGCCCGCCTTTTCGATATCCACATAGCCGTCACTGCCCAGCGCATAGCCAGGCAGCTGAATATGTTCGATGGCACCGATTACCATCACGGTATCGTTGACCTGCAGGGTGTGTGTCTCCAGCAATACCATGCCCAGGCGGATGCGGGCCTGTTCCACAAAAGGCGCCGGGAAATCCGGCAGGTAGGCCGGGGTCAGACCGGTGGCGGTAAACTCGGACACGTCGCGGGGGTAGCGGGCCGCGGTCTGATGCGCCGCAGGGACCATGTCCCCATGCACCTGGTTGAGCGTGTAGAAACCGGTTTCCATCAGGTATTCCAGGCTGTGGCGGTCCACAGAGTGGGGACGAATGATCATGCCCAGCAAGGCAGGATCCGCGCCAAGATGGAAGCAGGAACTGACAATGGAAAGGTTTTCCTGGCCATTGGCGGCACGGGTGCCCAGCAGGTTGGCGCTCTTGAAGCCGGACAGGCTGTTGATCAGATTGACCCGCTGTTGGCGGGGCAGGTCCTTGAGAGTATCGGCGGTCAGGTGCATGGTGTGCTTCCTCCTGGCGCCGTATTATCAGAAGTCGCCGTGAGTAAACCGTGGAGGTCTGTATGAACTCCGGTGCGACTACGACTAGACTCGAAACAGGCTCTTACCGGCTATGGCAAATCCTTTCGACCGTGATCACATTGTTCAGGAATGGCAGCCGCTTAACTGGGAGGCGTTTGATCCGCTCAGTGAGTCTACCCGGCGATATGTGGCCTACTATGGTCTGAATTTCGCAGAGCAGTTACCGGATCTGGAACATGGCTTTGGCTATTTCGAAGCGGCCGGCCACCAGTTGTCCGTGCATGCCTGGCGCCCCCGGGCGCCGCGGGGCACGGTGCTGGTCTGCCATGGTTACTTTGATCATGTGGGCCTGTACCGGCATATCATCGGCCATTTACTGGAGCTGGGTTACGCGGTGCTGGCCTACGATCTGCCCGGCCATGGATTGAGTTCCGGCCCCCAGGCCGTGATCGATGACTTTCGGACCTATCGGGATGTGCTTGAACAATGTCTAGCGCTGGCGGATAACCATTTTCCCCGTCCCTGGAATGTGATTGCCCAGAGTACCGGCGGGGCGATCGTGATGGATTATCTGATCAGTCGTGGCGACGGCGATGCCAATCCCTTTGAACATGTCATCCTGCTGGCGCCACTGGTACGACCGTTCAAATGGTCTTCAGCCCGTTGGCTGCATACGTTTATCCGCCCTTTTGCCCGCAGCATCAAACGCGTCTTTACCATCAATTCCAATGATCCGGATTTCCTGGATTTTCTGGAAAACCAGGACCCGTTACAGGCCAAGAGAGTGTCTGCAGTGTGGGTGTCTGCGCTGAAAAAATGGTTGCCGGGTTTTGAAAAAGCATCACGAATCAAGGTGTCGCCGGTGGTGATACAGGGTGACATGGACGAAACCGTGGACTGGCGTCATAACCTGAAAGTGATTCAGGAAAAATTTCAGAATCCACAGATTCATATGTTGCCCGGTGCCCGCCATCAACTGGCCAATGAACATGAAGACTTTCGCGGTAAAATTTTCGCGATTATTGATCAATATCTCGACTGATTATCGATTTTACGCTTTGTTACTTGAGCTGCGGCGCGAATTTCCTGATGGTAGCGTCACATATTGGCAATATGCCTTTTGAATGTTGTTTCAAGGAGACTTAAGCATGGATAAGAAATGGATGCTGGCCATGACCGCCGGTGCTGCAATGATGAGCCAGGCAGCAATCGCTGACCTGAACGCAGGTATCAACGCTGCCGTTAATGCCGAAGCGGATGCCAAAGCCACTGAGCAGTCTGTCCGTGATCAGCGTGATGCGGCCAAAGCCAACGCCGAGCAAATGAAGGAAGACGCCAAGGCACGCAAGGAAGCCATGAAAGAGCAGGCTGAAGCGAAGAAAGAAGAAGCCAAGGCCAAGAAAGAAGCCATGAAGGAAGAGGCTGAAGCGAAAAAGGAAGCGGCCAAAGAGCGTGCAGAAGCCGAGCGCGAAGCGGCGAAAGAGCGCATGGAAGCCGAGCGTGAAGCTGCGGAAGACATGAAAGACGCTGCCAAGGCAGACGTGAATGCCAGCGCCAATGTGAGCACTGACGGTGCTTCCGTCAATGCCGAAGCCAATGCGGAAGGAAACGGCAAGGCAGAAGAAAAATCCTGGTTCAACTTCTGGGACTAATCACCCATCCAGGAACGAAAAAGGGCCGCTCTATGCGGCCCTTTTTGATTGTGCAAAATAACAGCGTTTCAGTATTGATTGACGCTGCCATTTTCTCCTACCAGGACCACATCCGCCGGCCGTTTGGCAAACAGGCCATTGGTGACAACACCCACGATATTATTGATTTTTTCTTCCATCTCGATGGGGTTGAGAATATCCAGGTTGTGAACGTCCAGAATGATATTGCCATTATCGGTGACAAAGCCCTCCCGGTACTCCGGCTGCCCTCCCAGGGCCACCAGTTTGCGGGCCACGTGGGAGCGCGCCATGGGGATGACCTCCACCGGCAGCGGAAAGCGCCCCAGCCGTTTCACCTGCTTTGAGCCGTCAACAATACAGACGAACTGTCTGGCCACGGCGGCAACAATTTTTTCCCGGGTGAGCGCGCCGCCACCGCCCTTGATCATTTCCCGGTGACCGTTGACTTCATCCGCGCCGTCCACATATACCGGCAGGGAATCCACGTCGTTCAGAGAGAATACCGGAATGCCGTGTCCCTTCAGTCGTTCTGCGGTGGCATCGGAGCTGGCCACAGCGCCCTTGATGCGGTCTTTGATACTGGCCAGACCGTCAATGAAGAAGTTGGCGGTGGAACCGGTGCCCACACCAATGACTTCGCCTTCGGGCACAAAGCGGAGCGCCGCCTCGGCGACCTGTTTTTTCAGCGCATCCTGGTCCATGAAATTGTCCTGTCATGCCGATCAATGAATTTTGCGGGGATTATAGGGCAGGTGTGGCGTTGACTCGACCCTGGAGAGCCGCTGACCTATCGCATTTATCCCGGTCACCCCCTAGACTAGTCCTTCCTGCGCACCAAACACCAACCCGGAACTGTCAATGCTGGACAAATACGTCAAACGGATACTGCAATCCCGCGTCTACGACGTGGCGGTGGAAACCCCTATCCATGCAGCGCCGTTGATTTCCAAACGTATTGGTAACCGGGTATTGCTCAAACGGGAAGATTTGCAGCCGGTGTTTTCCTTCAAGCTGCGTGGGGCTTACAACAAGCTTTGCCAGCTCACCGACGAGCAGCTTCAGCATGGAGTGATCTGTGCTTCCGCCGGCAATCATGCCCAGGGCTTGGCGCTGGCAGCCAGTTCCATGGGGATCAAGGCCACTATCGTGATGCCGCGGACCACACCGGATATCAAGGTGAACTCGGTGCGTAACCATGGTGGCAAGGCCGTGTTGCATGGTGACAGCTTCGATGAAGCCCTGGCCCATGCCCGCAAACT
This sequence comes from Alcanivorax sp. HI0007, assembly GCF_001635525.1. Taxonomy (NCBI): domain Bacteria; kingdom Pseudomonadati; phylum Pseudomonadota; class Gammaproteobacteria; order Oceanospirillales; family Alcanivoracaceae; genus Alcanivorax; species Alcanivorax sp. HI0007. The sequence continues at coordinate 14,827 of NZ_LWEJ01000143.1, read as the reverse complement.
GGAAGCCCGCGATAACCTGACGTTTGTGCACCCCTATGATGATCCGGATGTCATCGCCGGCCAGGGCACCGTGGGCATGGAAATCCTGCGACAGCAGAGCCGGGATCTGGATGCCATTTTTATTCCGGTTGGCGGTGGCGGTCTGGCTGCTGGCGTGGCGGCCTACGTGAAATACGTACGCCCGGATGTGAAGGTGATTGCCGTGGAGCCGGAAGATGCGGCCTGTTTGAAGGCTGCACTGGATAAAAACCGTCGTGTCACGCTGGCGGAGGTCGGTTTGTTTGCCGATGGTGTGGCGGTGAAACAGATCGGCAAGGAAACCTTCAAGATCCTGCGCCATCACGTGGATGAGGTGATTACCGCCACCACGGATGAAATCTGCGCGGCCATCAAGGATGCCTTCGAGGATACCCGGGCCATCTGCGAGCCCGCCGGTGCCCTGGCACTGGCTGGCCTGAAAAACTGGGTGGCCAAGCACCAGGTGGAAAATCAGACCCTGGTAGCGATCCAGAGCGGTGCCAATGTGAATTTTGATCGCCTGCGCCATGTGTCTGAGCGCGCGGAATTGGGTGAACAGCGTGAGGCGATTCTGGCGGTGACCATCCCCGAGCGCCCTGGCGCCTTCCGCGCCTTTTGCCAGGCTCTGGGTCGTCGGGGTATCACCGAGTTCAACTACCGATACAGCGATGACCGGGATGCCAACATTTTTGTGGGCATCCAGTTGCGCCCGGGTGGTGAAGCGCTACAGGCCCTGATGGCGGAGCTGCAAGAGCGTGGTTACCCGGTGGTGGATATGAGCGGCAACGAAATGGCCAAGTTGCATATCCGCCATATGGTAGGGGGGCACGCCCCTCGCCAGGACATGCAGGAAAGATTGTTCCGGGTGGAATTCCCCGAGCGCCCGGGGGCCCTGATGAAGTTTCTCCAGTCCCTGGGGGAAAAGTGGAACATCAGCCTGTTCCACTACCGTAACCACGGCGCGGCCTATGGGCGAGTGCTGGTGGGCTTTCAGGTGGAGTCCGGCAAGTACTCCCGGCTGCTGGCGGATCTGAAGAAAGTCCCCTATCCCATGGTGGAAGAAAGCGACAACCCGGCCTACCGGCTGTTTCTTGATTAGTCCTGAACTAAATGGCGACAGACATGTCATTCCCTGTTGATGTCCCGTGAGTCACGACTTTCTGGTTGCATAACCAATAATTGCATTCAAAACGGCTTGCAGACGGCACTTAACGAGGGTTTTTGTTAAGAAACGTCAGCAAGACCGGCTAACTGCTTGACTTTGCACCTTAAAGTGATCAAATTTTGACCCGGTTGGCATTTTACATTTCGTAATAGGTTTAAAGTGACACTCTTGTTACGACTTTTGGGTCACTTTTTATTTTGCTGTACCGCTTTTTGGGGATAGAAACAATGAAAAAGAAGCCGGACGCCCTGGTGCTACTGGCTGTGATATTCGGGTTGGGGGTGCTGATCAGCAGCCTTACCCACGGCGGCAATGAAAACGATTACCAACGTTACGCAGATAGCGCCGGTGTTGTTGTCAGTCACATCCAGCAGTAACCGTCAGATCTACCGGTTGGTCCCACGGGGCCACCGGTAGGGTCCCTTCGCCCACCTTCTGAAAATCATAGCCCACGGCCACCAGCCTGGGCCGCCTCGGTCTGCGTTGCAGATCCGCCAGGGTGCGATCGTAATACCCTCCCCCCATGCCCAGCCGATAGCCGCAAGCGTCAAACGCCACCGCCGGCAACAGAATCACATCCAGTGCCCACAGGGCTCGCCCGCGATAATAGTGTGCCGGTTCAGCGATACCGTAATGGTTGGGGCGCATGGGATGGTGGCGCTGCCAGAGGCGAAACTGCAGATGGCCGCGGCGGATCGGGTCCAGTCGCGGCAGATAGGTGGTGGCCAGTTGGAAGCGGCTGTGGCCGAGAGCGGGTCGCAGATCCAGTTCGCCGTCGTTGGCCAGATACAGCGCCAGGTGGCGGGCAGGGCGATGGCCCAATGCCTGATCCAGTCGGCGGCCGAAACGAAGGCTGGCCCGGCGGCGTTGCCCGGGAGTCAGTGATCGGCGTTGCTGTCGGAACTGGCGGCGCAATTGCCGCCGCAAGGCTGCGGTCATGGGCGGGCCAGACTAAGCTTGGGTCGTCGATTCTGACATCATCGACTCAAGAGGAAATAGAAAGGGTGCTTCCCGGTCCGCCGCTGCGGGCTTGACCCTTGAACCGTAGGTTCAAGGTGGAGGCAGCAACCCCACCTTCAGGCTTTCCGCTCAATAGGCGGACATGCACACAGGCAAGGTAATGTTTGCCCCCGGGTATTACATTATCGGCTCGGGGACATGACCCTCTGGCGAACGGGCCAGGAAACACTCGCGTGCAGTATAACAGGGGTGTCGGGGCCAGGTCAGGACTTGACAGGAAAGGGATTTCGTTGGCCCTTTACTCGGAGTCGCTGTAGGAGTTCCCTTCCAGGGGACGAACCACGCGTCAGCGTGGAAATCGCCCGCAGGGCGATCAGGGATGCCGGGGATCGACAGGTCTTTCCAGAAAGGAATGCGGGTTGGTCGGGCCCCTTCCCTCGCTTGGGCTCGGGTTCGCACCTCGAGAGGTGCTCCTACAGGAGCCTTGTAGAAAGTGAAGTGTGTATTAAAGCTTCCGGCGGGCGTCTTCGAAGGCCTGGATTTCGTCTTCCAGGCGGCTGAGCAGGGCCTGGACCCGGGCTTCGCTCTCGGAGTCCTCGGACACCGCCTTGCGGGCGTTGAGCAGTTCGTGGCTCATGTTCAGAGCTGTCATGATGGCAATGCGTTCCAGGCCGATCACATTGGCGTCACGGACTTCCCGCAATTGCTTGTCCAGATAGCGGGCGGCGGCCAGCAAATTGTCCTGTTCACCGGACGGGCAGGCGACGCGATACTCCTTGTCCAGTAGATGAATCACCAGGGAGTTTTCGTTAGACATGGCCGAGGGCACCGCATTGGCTGTGGATCAGTGTCAGGCAGGATGCCACGCTCAGGACTCCTGCTCCAGGGATTTCAGACGAGAAATAATGGCTTCGACCTTGTTGCGAGCCACATCGTTTTTTTTCAGCAGCTGTGCCCGTTCCTCCACCAGCTTGGCCTCGCGCTCATGCAAGGACTGGTTTTCCTGACGCAGGCGCGCACTGATGCGCAGCAGGTCATCGACGCGGGCTTCCAGTTGCCGTAGTTGTTGTTCCGTCGTCATGGCAAAATGTACGCTGTTCGCCTAAGGTGTGGGCCTTTCGCGGCCCGGCGTTCCCATGGAGCCAGTGATTGGCCCTCACCCTGCCGGTATTTTCCGGCAATGGCATTCCCACCCGGATTAGAGGTTGTTTCAACTATAGGTGTGGGGTTTGCAAGGGTCAACGAAATTCAATAGTGGTAGCCACTTAGCGCACATTATTCACAGGCTGCCTGAGCATAACCTCCAATTCCCCGAAAAACGGATAGATGCATGTCCAACCTGATCGATTTTGAAGTCCTGGCCCAGGGGCTGGCGGCAGCCGGCGTGGCCCACTCTCCCAGTGAATTGCAAGGCGTGCTGGCGGGGCTGTTGGCCACCGGCCATGGTGGCCAGGACCAGGAAGTGCTTGGTGTGCTGGCGGCCCATGCGGATATTGATGGCGGCTTTGACGGTGCCCTCTCGGCGGCACTGCTTACATTGCGAGATCAGCTTCACGACGGGTTTCAGGGCACCGGCCTGGACCTGGCCCTGTTGCTGCCCGGGGATGAAGAGGAGCTGGGCCTGCGGGTAGCGGCGGTGGCCCAGTGGTGCGAGGGCTTTCTGGTGGGGTTCGGCACCGGGTCTGCCAATACCCACGACAAGGATCTGTCACCGGGCATCCAGGAAGCTCTCTCCGACCTGGCAGCGATCAGCCAGGTGGCGACCCCGGAAAACGACGGCGATGAAGAGGAAGACATGTTCGAGCAGGTGGCCGAGCACTGCCGGATGGCGGCGCTGATGATTTACACTGAGCTGGTCATGCGCCATCAGGGCAAGCCGGCACCGGCACCGCAGACGCCACCGACCCGACACTGATTACGCTGTTAGCGCCGCCACATTAAGGAGAGCTCTTGAGTATCAACCGCCAGGAATTCGCCCGTCGCCGCCAGGAACTGATGGGCATCATGGGGCCCAACAGCATTGCCATCCTGCCGGCGGCCCCGGAACGCACCCGTAACCGGGATGTGGAATACCCCTATCGGCAGAACAGTGACTTCTGGTACCTGACCGGGTTTGGCGAACCGGAGGCGATCATGGTGCTGTTGCCGGGCCGGGAGCACGGCGAGTATGTGCTGTTCTGCCGCGAGCGCGACCGCGCCATGGAAATCTGGAACGGCTACCGGGCCGGCCCCGATGGGGCCGTGACGGATTTTGATGCGGATGATGCGTTCCCCATCGGTGATATCGACGAGATCCTGCCGGGCTTGATCGAGGGCCGTGAGCGGGTCTATTACGACCTGGGTCACGATGCGGAATTCGATCGTCGTCTGATGGGCTGGGTCAACAGTATCCGTGAGCGGGTCCGCTCCGGTGCCCAGCCACTCGGGGAATTCGTTGCCCTGGCGCACCATCTTCACGACATGCGTCTGTTCAAGAGCGCTGCCGAAATCAAGTTGATGCGCCGCGCTGCCAGTATTTCTGCCGGCGCCCATGTGCGGGCCATGCAGACGGTGAAGCCGGGCATGATGGAGTATCAGCTGGAAGCGGAATATATCCACGAATTCATGCGCCACGGCTCGCGTAGCCCGGCCTACCCGAGCATTGTCGGTGGCGGCGCCAACGGTTGCATCCTGCACTACATCGAAAACAGCCAGAAACTGAAAGACGGCGACCTGGTGCTGGTGGATGCCGGTTGCGAGCTGGAACACTACGCCTCGGACATTACCCGTACCTTCCCGGTGAATGGCGCATTCAGCAAGCCCCAGCAGGCCCTTTACGAACTGGTTCTGGCCAGTCAGCACGCCGCCATCGCGGCCACCCATCCGGATAATCACTGGAATGTGCCCCACGAAAAAGTGGTGCATATCCTCACCCAGGGGTTGCTGGATCTGGGCCTGCTCAAGGGGGAGTTCAACGAGCTGGTGGAAACCGAAGGCTACCGGCGTTTCTTCATGCATCGCACCGGTCACTGGCTGGGTCTGGATGTGCATGATGTGGGCGACTATCGGGTGCAGGACCAGTGGCGGCAACTGGAGCCGGGAATGGCACTGACCGTGGAACCGGGACTCTATGTGGCGCCGGACGACGACAGCGTGGACGAGCAGTGGCGAGGCATCGGGATCCGCATTGAGGACGATGTGGTGGTAACCCGGGACGGCTGTGATGTGCTGACCCACGAGGTGCCCAAGGAAGTGGCGGACATTGAAAAGATCATGAAAGGCAGTTGAAAGTTTAAAGTTGAAAGTTAAAACGCGAGGACATCTTTGTGTTGTGTCTGGCGATTGGCACTCCGCGCTGGTGCGCGGGTACTGACTTCGGGCCCATAAAACCCTGGTTCGCGCTTTTCAACTTTGAACTTTTAACTTTCAACTAAAAGGGTTGGGGCATTGATGGCGGAGATTCCTTGCAGGAATTTCCGCCCTACGGATAGGGCGTATGGAGAGCAGCGAAAATCAACCCATCGTTATCGTCGGCGGTGGCATGGCCGGGGCGTTGCTGGCGTTGTTGTTGCGTCATCATGGCGCTGCTGCCGTGACGCTGGTGGAAAGTCATCCGTTGACCTTGCCCGATGAACCGCCGCTGACGCCCAGTTTCGATGCCCGCAGCACCGCCCTGTCTGCAGGCACCCTGGAGGTGCTGGATGCGTTGGGATTGGGCGAGGCCATTCGCGAACACGCTGCCCATATCGATACCGTGCATGTCTCGCGCCGCTCCCGGCTCGGCATCACCCGTCTGCGCGCCAGCGAAGAAGGAGTGCCGGCGCTGGGGGCGGTGGTGGAAAACCGTTGGCTGGGGTTTGTGTTGTTGCGGGCCCTGTACGCGGATGCCGCCATTGAGGTGTTGGCCCCGGAACGGCTCAGCGCCATTCGCCGTCTGGACGATGGCTACCAGGCCACCCTGGAAAGCGGCCGCACCCTGACCACGCCGTTATTGATCGCCGCTGATGGTGCCGGGTCACGGACCCGCGAATGGCTGGGGGTCAGTGCCCGGAGCAGCGACACCGGCCACGACGCCCTGATTGCCAATCTGTCCCTGGCCAGCGATCACCAGGGCATTGCCTACGAGCGTTTCCTCAACGATGGGCCATTGGCCCTGTTGCCGCTGCCGGATCGCCGTTTTGCCCTGGTCTGGACCGGCCCCCGTGATCAGGTGGATACCTGGATGGCCATGGAGCCCGAGGCATTGCTTGCCCGGTTGCAGGAGCAATGCCCGGCGGATGCGCCGCGGCTGACCGGTATCGGCGAACGCCAGCGTTACCCGCTGGTGCTGACCCATGCCTGTGCCCAGGCGGTTCCCTATGGGGTGGTGGTGGGCAATGCTGCCCATACCTTGCACCCGGTAGCGGGGCAGGGTTTCAACCTGACCGTGCGCGATCTGGTGCAGTTGGCCAGCACCGTTGGCGCTGCCCCGGCACCGGGTGCATTGTCCCTGTTGCAGCAATACGTGCAACGCCGGGAACAGGACCAGGCCCTGATCAGCCAGGCCTCCCGCTGGGTACCCGAGCTGTTCCGGGTGCAGCAGCCGTTGTTCGCCCACAGCCGACAGCTGGGGCTGGTGGCCATGGATATCCTGCCCGGTCTGCGGCAGGGGTTTGCGCGGCGGGCCATGGGCTTGTGAAAGCAGTTGAAAGTTCAAAGTTTAAAGTTGAAACGCGAGCGAAACTTGTAGCCACACGATTTGCGTCAACGCCGCGCCGCAAGACCCGTAGAATGCACCGTAGCAATGAGGCGCCAAGGTTGGACCTTGCTTTTAATCTTTTCCCTGTCATGTATGGACGCGGGGGAAGCGCCGCTCGGCTGGCACTAAACGAGCGTCGTGTTTCAACTTTAAACTTTGAACTTTCAACTCAAAGCACCTGAAAACGTGAGGACAAAGCGTGCAACCCAATAGCGTGTCGCCTGCAAGCGAAAAACAACACATCGTCATTGTCGGCGGTGGCATGACCGGGGGCTTGCTGGCGGTGTTGCTGGCGGAGCAGGGGCTGACCGTGACGGTGCTGGATGGTGCGCCGGCGCCAGTGATGCCGACCGGCCCGGCCCAGTTGCGGGTGTCCACGCTCACCGAGGCCAGTCACTGGCTGCTGCAGAACAGTGGTGTCTGGGAGTACCTGGACATGAGCCGGGTGCAGCCCTACGACGCCATGCAGGTCTGGGATCAGGATGGCACCGGTGAAGTGTTGTTCCGCGCCCGGGAAGTGGGAGCGCAATCCCTGGGCTGGTTGCTGGAGAATGGCCACCTGGCGGCCGCCCTGTACCGCCGTGCGGCGGACTACCCGAACCTGCATTGGCGCTGTGGGGTGGCCGTTGAAGGGGCGCGCCGTGAAGAGGGGCGCTGGCAGGTCCGTGCGGGCGATGAGCAATGGCAGGCAGATCTGCTGGTGGGTGCCGATGGCGCCCGCTCCCGGGTCCGTGACTGGGCCGGTATCAGTGGTGGCGCCCGTGACAGCGGTCACCATGCGCTGGTGGCGACCATCGCCACTGCCTTGCCCCATAACGCCTGTGCCCGTCAGGTATTCATGGAATCCGGCCCCTTGGCGTTGCTGCCGCTTTACAGTGACCCGCAACAGGGTGAACAGCGGCAGTGTTCCATCGTCTGGTCTGGCTGGCCGGAGCGGATTGCCCGGCTGCGGGAAGCGGCGCCGGCGGATTTTGCGGCCGAACTGCAGGCGGCCACGGGCGAGGCGCTGGGTGAAGTGACCCTGCTCAGCGAGCGGGCGGTGTTTCCCATTCAGGAGCGGCATGCCAGCAGCTATGTGGCAGCCGGGTTGGCACTGGTGGGCGATGCCGCCCATGTAATACATCCGCTGGCCGGACAGGGCGTGAACCTGGGCCTGCTGGATGCGGCGGTGCTGGCAGAAGAGGTGGAGCGTGCCACACAAAGCGGGCGGTCCTGTGCCGACAGTGCGGCCCTGGCCCGTTACCAGCGTCGTCGCCGTGGCGAGAATCTGCTCATGCAGAACGCCATGCGCGGGTTTCAGCAGTTGTTCGAGCAGCGGGCCCTGCCGGTGCGCTGGTTGCGCAATACTGGCATGCGCTGGGTCAATCAGGCCGGGCCACTCAAGCGTCTGTTTGCCAGCCAGGCCATGGGGCGGGGCGCCGACTTACCGGTTCGGGCGCGGCCCCGGGCTTGAGGGTATTGAACGGTCGCAGGGGCGCGGCAAATAGTGCCGACAGGCTCTAGAGCTTGGCATAAATTCCTGCCATACTTGCCGCCCAATTAAGAATCATTCTTGTTTCCTTGTGCATTTATGGAGTCCGCTATGATGCGAGCCATTGCCACTGTGGCTGCCGCCGCTGTCATGCTTACCGGCCTGTGGGCCTGTTCCGAACCCGCCGCTGAAGAAGAGCTGGTGGTCTATACCTCGCGCAATGACCATTTGATCAAGCCGGTATTCGATGCCTACACCGAGGCTACCGGGGTGAAAATCCGCTATATCACTGACAACGCCGCCGCCCTGACCGCCCGTTTGCAGGCGGAGGGTGAGCGTTCCCCCGCGGATATGCTGATCACGGTGGATGCCGGTAACCTGTGGAATGCGGCGGACAAGGGCCTGCTGCAACCCCTGGACTCCCAGGTGCTGGCCGCCAATGTGCCGGCGGAACTGACCGACCCGGAGAACCGCTGGTTCGGTCTGACCGTGCGGGCCCGCACCCTGGTTTATTCCCCCGAGCGCGTTGATCCGGCCGCCCTGTCCAGCTATGAAGCCCTGGCCGACCCGGAGTGGAAGGGGCGTCTTTGTCTGCGCACCTCCAAGAAGGTCTACAACCAGTCCCTGGTAGCAACCATGATCCAGCGCCTGGGCGAGGAAAAAACCGAGGAAATCGTGCGCGGCTGGGTGGCGAATCTGGCCACCGACGTGTTCTCCAACGACACGGCTCTGATGGAAGCCATCGTGGCCGGTCAGTGCGATGTGGGCATAGTAAACACTTACTACTTTGGCCGCATGAAGCAGGATAACCCGCAGCTGCCCCTGTCCCTGTTCTGGGCCAACCAGGATTCCAGCGGCGTGCATGTGAACATCTCCGGCGCGGGCATCACCCGCCATGCGCCGCGACCGGAAAAGGCCCGCGACCTGCTGGAGTGGATGAGCCAGCCGGAAGCCCAGAAACTGCTGGCCGACCGCAATATGGAGTACCCGGTGAATGCCGCCGTGGAGCCCGCCGAAGAGGTGGCTTCCTGGGGGGAATTCCAGTCGGATGATCTCAACGTCAGTGTGGCCGGTGCCTTGCAGGTGGATGCGGTCAAACTGATGGACCGCGCCGGGTACCGCTAACCGGTGCGAACCCGGGGAGCCCTGTCCGCCAGCGGAGCCAGCGTTCTGCTGCTGGCCTTGCTGGTGCTGGTGCCCATTGTGGTCCTGCTGGCCGCCTGGCAGCAGGAGCAGTGGGCCACTTGGCAGCACCTGCTCGACACGGTGCTGTGGCGGCTGGTGGGCAACACCCTGTTCCTGATGGTGGGGGTGTCCGCCGGGGTGCTGCTGCTCGGCGTGTCCCTGGCCTGGTGTGTGGCCACCCTGGAATTCCCCGGACGCCGCTGGCTGCAATGGGCGCTTCTGCTGCCCATGGCCATGCCCGCCTATGTTCTCGCTTTCGTGATGGTGGACTTGCTGGATTACGCCGGCCCCATCCAGACCTTTCTGCGCCAGTGGCTGCCGATGCTGCCCGACTTCAGTGCCCGCCATCCCCTCTGGGTGGTGATCACCCTGTCCCTGGTGCTCTATCCCTATGTCTACATGCTCGCCCGGCTGGCCTTCGAGGCTCAGGGCCGGGCGGTGCTGGAGCAGGCCCGTATCCTGGGGGATACGGCCTCCTCCGCGTTCTTGCGGGTGGCTCTGCCCATGGCGCGGCCCGGTATTGCTGCCGGGCTGGCCCTGGCGTTGATGGAAACCCTGGCGGACTTCGGTGCGGTCAGCATCTTCAACTTCGATACTTTCACCACGGCCATCTACAAGAGCTGGTACGGCCTGTTCAACCTGCAGGCTGCCGCCCAGCTCGCCTCCCTGCTATTGCTGTTTGTGGTGGTGGCCCTGTGGCTGGAACGGCGCGGCCGCAGCCGTGCCCGCTACAGTGAAATTGGTGGGCGGCAGACCCTGCGCAGTCGTCCGCGGCTGGCCTGGGGGGTGACGCTGTTTGCCTTTTCCGTGTTGTTCATGGCCTTCCTGCTGCCGGTCAGCCGCCTGCTCTACTGGGTGATCGACAACGGCCTGATGCAGGTGGATGCCCGTTTCCTCAATCTGATCTGGCGGACCTTCCTGCTCGGGACCATGGCCGCCCTGCTGGTGCTGAGTCTGGCCGGCTGGCTGGCCTGGGTGAAGCGGCATCAGCCGTCACGGTCCGTGTCCGTGGCCGTGCGCTTGGCGACGCTGGGCTACGCCTTGCCAGGGTCGGTGCTGGCGGTGGGCATCATGATCAGCTTCAGTGCGGTAGAGGGCTGGCTGGGGGACCTGGGGCTGGGCATCGTGCTGGTCAGTACCCTGGCGGCATTGTTGCTGGCCTATGTAGTGCGCTTCATGGCGGTGGGTTTCGGTCCGGTGGAAAACGCCCTCCAGCAGGTGCGTCCCAGCCTGGTGGAGGCGGCCCGTACCCTGGGGGCATCCTCCGCGGAAGTGGGCCGTCGGGTCTATGTGCCGATGATGTTGCCGGGCCTGCTCACCGCGTTGCTGTTGGTGGGCATTGATGTGATGAAGGAAATGCCGGCCACCCTGCTGCTGCGCCCCTTCGGCTGGGACACCCTGGCAGTCCGGATTTACGAGTTGACCGCCGAGGGGGAGTGGCAACGGGCTGCCGCCCCGGCGCTGACCCTGGTGCTGTTGGGGTTGATTCCGGTGATGGTGCTGACCCGTCGACGCGCCGAGCGACTGGATTCCCCCCAGGGCTGATGGTCCTGTCGGCTATTGCATCCTGCAAATGGCCTAACTTCCTCGAAAAAGCTACGAACATCTCCCTAGCTGTTCCGATATCGTAACGTTTCTTTTTGTGTATATATGTAAATTTGGTGACGGTGTAGCCATTTCCTGTGATGTATTCGTGAAGGAAAGTTGGTACGTTAATGCCAACTTTTTGCGCACATAACTGTGTATGCAAATCGAAAATAACAATAGCCCCGGTACGGGCGCGTCTTTTTGGAGAGCTTCATGACAATGCGAAAACTGCTGCCTGCGGTTGTGGCGGGCGTTGGGGTGGTGTGTATCTCGCCGGCCATGGCCAGCATGGGCAACATCGGTACCACCTACGGGGTGTTGCCGTCGGATCTGGCGTCTGCCCAGGCCCTGTCCTTGTTCAACAGCCAGGTCTCCGCCACTTACTACAATCCGGCCTACCTGGCCCAGGATGATCGGGGCGAGCTGACCACCGGGTTATTGCATGCGGACCATGAACTGCGCGCAAGCAGCCTGGGTGGCGCCGCGCCGCTGCCGCGCAGCAGCGATACGCTGCAGGATTCGCCTTCCCAGCACACTCTGCTGGGCATGAAAACCGACCTGTCCTCGCTGACCCGCTTCAACCACCCCCTGTACCTGGGATTCATGCTGGGAGTAGAGAAGTACGGCGAGGAAATGATGGCGTTCAATTCCCAGACCTCCGTTGAGGGCCAGTACTTCGAATTCGGTCGTCAGCCCCTGTTCCTGAATCTGGGCGGCGGCACGCAGATCTGGCGTGGCCTGGATATGGGCCTGTCCGCCCGCATCACGCTTCACTCGGAAGCGGAGCTGGTGGCCACCTCCACCCTGGGCGGGGTGACCAGCTATGAGACGCTTAACGTGTCAGCCAAGCCCTCCATTCGTCCGATCTTCGGCATGAACATGGACTGGGGGGAGAGCTTCTGTGGTGACGGCAACGATTGCTGGTACAGCGGTCTGGAGACTGCCTTCAGTTTCCGGGGTTACTCCAACACCAACACCACGGTGGATTCCACCATCACCATTCCCGGCACTGTGCTGGATCCGGGTATCAATCTGGCCATCAGCACCGTGGATTCCTACCAGCCGAACATCTATGCCGCCGGTCTGGCCTACGGGCGTGATCGTTGGCGGGTGGGCCTGACCGTGGAAATGCAGGAATGGTCACGGCTGGAAGAAGAGCTGGAAGGCGACACCATCAAGGATCAGGCGGTGCAGTACAAAGGCACCCCCTATGAGCTGAAGTTCAAGGACATCGTGGTGCCCCGGCTGGGTGGCGAATTCCACCTGGATAACACCTACATGGTCACCGGTGGCGTGGCCTTCAGCGAATCGCCGCTGGATTCCGACGGCTCCCTGGAAGTGAACTACCTGGATACCGACAAGTGGATCCTGGGGCTGGGGCTCACTGCCCAGTACAAATCGGTGCCGGTGCTGGCGTTCCCGGTGCGTCTGGATCTGGCTTACCAGTACCAGAAGCTGGAAACCCGCACCTTTGACCTCTACGACCGCCGCTCACCGTCCTTCCCGCAACCCTACGAAAGTGTGGACGCGGAAGGGGACGTACACGTGTTTTCCGGCTCCATCACCCTGAAATTCTAGGAGATCGGCGATGACAACAAGACATGTATGGCTGGCCGCCGCGGCGGCGACCCTGGCCGCCTGTGGGGGAGATGCCGGAGATACCCCGTCCATTGCCGGTTGGCAGCAGGCGGAAGTGTATTACAGCTATCCCTATGACGGGCAGCAGAGCCTGTCACCAAAAACGCCGCTGGTGTTGCGGTTTTCCCACGCCATGGCGGTGGATGCCAGTCACTTTACCCTGCTCGATTGTGGCCAGCTGGGCGACGCCTGTGAGGACACGGGAGATAACCAGGTGGCCCTGGGTGACCCGCAATCGCTGGATGGCGGCATGGGCGTGATGCTGCAGCCGCAGAGCCCGCTGCAGAGCCACAGCCATTACCGCTTGGTGATCGACGGCATCGAAACGACCCAGGGCAGTCCGGTGTTCCCGGATGGTGGCCTGGATTTCGTCACACGCCTCAGTCATGACGGCCCCCTGTCCACCCGGATGGCCACGCCGGATCTGGCCGTGAGCCAGGTGATCCCGGACGGCAATGCGCTGCCCTTCATGGACTTTTCCACCCTGCGGGTGCGCTTCAACCAGATGCTTGACCCGGGAACCATGCAATATGGCGACACCGACGGTGGGGCTTCCGTGGAACTGGAGCACGAGGGCGATACCGTGCCCGCTGCGCTGCTGGTCAAAGGCAATGCGGTGACCATTGATCCTCTGCAGGATCTGAGCCCGGGACAGCGGTACACCCTGAAATTCACCCCGTCGGTACGGGGTGTGGATCAGGCCCAGCTCACTGGCGGGTTCGAGCAGAGCTGGACCGCCCGGGATTCCATGCCCCGCGCGACCCTGGTGCAGGAAGCCCTGAGCGCCAGTGAGGACCAGAACGACCCGTGCAATGCTCCGGATGCCCTGGTGGCCAAGCTTACCGGCGCCACCATGAACTGTGTGCCGATCCAGTCCACCCTGCTGGGCGACAAGGATGCGACCATGCAGACCGGCGATGTGTTCGCGGAGCTGGCCTACCTGCCGAATTATCCGCAGGTATCGCCACTGCGGATTCCCCGCAACAGCCTGCTCACCGGCACCAATGTGACCGTCAAGGTGGCGGGGGAAGTGGCGGCGGGCATCGACACCGGCGCCATCGCGGTGACCTTCCTGTCGGATGCGTCCGGTTACCTGTTGCCCAACCCCTACAGTGATGCCCATGAAGCGCCCAAGCAGGTGAAGCTGTACATGGATGTGTCCATGACGGCGGAAAACCCGGAGGCCAACGGCGCCCTCAGCCAGACCCTGCTGCATGTGGAACTCAATGGCATGGCGCTGGTAAAAGAGGGCCGCATGGAAATTGATGCGGTGGGTATCGTGGAGCCGAAAGTCCTGGGCCAGGAAACCGCCTTTGGGCTGCTCAGCTTCCATATGAAGTCCTACGAGGATCAGGAGAACGCGCCGCAACCGGTGCCGGATATGACCGCACCACAATTGCAGTCCATGGTCCCCGCCGTGGACGAGTCGGGCACAGCGCTGAGCGCCCGTCCCGGCGATGCGGTGATCCTCAATTTCGATGAGCCCCTGGATCCGTCCAGCCTCAGCGCCGGCGACACCTTCGGCCTGCAACAGGATGGCAGCCATGTGGCGGTGGACTGGTATCTGGATGGCGCCTCCCTGGTGATGCGCCCGGTTGCTCCGTTGGCATTCGGCGAGAGCTATACCGCCATGGTCAGCTCCCGGGTCACCGACCTGGCCGGCAACCCGGCGGTTCCGGTCAATGCTTCCTTTAATCTGCCTCAGCAGGTGGGGGACCTGGCGCCCCCCATCGTGCTGACCAGCTATCCGGGCTTCCCCTGTGCCGCCGACAAGGCGCACTGGGAAATCGAAGCGGGGAACCATGGTTTCTGCCAGGGCGGCAAGGTGGAAGACGACCGCAATCCGGTGCCCTCGCTGCCGGCAGATCGTGCTATCCGGGTGAATTTCTCCCGGGATATCGACGCGGAATCGGTGGTCTTTGAAAATACCAATGCCTGTGACGTGGGCAGCTTCCGGGTGGAAAAGGTGGAGCTGGACCCGGCCACGGGTCGCCCGCTGCGCTATGACGAAGATGGCAAACGCAAATACCGCTGTGAGGCGGGTGTGACCGGCAAGTTGGAGGTGGGCAATCGTCGCCTGGTCTTT
>NZ_LWEJ01000142.1:0-219 GCF_001635525.1 Alcanivorax sp. HI0007 | reverse complement strand
TGGCGGAAGCCGCTACCACCCCGGATCAGCTTGATGGCATCGCCTATACGGCCGGTCCCGGCCTGGCTGGAGCCCTGCTGGTAGGGGCCGGCGTGGCCCGGTCGCTGGCCTTTGGCTGGGGTGTCCCCGCCGTGGAAGTCCACCATATGGAGGGCCATTTGCTGGCCCCCCTGCTGGAGCCGGATGCCCCGTCGTTTCCCTTTGTGGCACTGCTGGTCA
>NZ_LWEJ01000141.1:0-207 GCF_001635525.1 Alcanivorax sp. HI0007 | reverse complement strand
AGCAGGGGATAAAGCAGACATAAAACAGCCAGACGCTGTATCGATATTGTGCGCATCCTTTCACCCGTTTCTTGTTTTTGGAGGCAGATTTTTCTATTGATTCCGGGGACAGGATTCAGTGGCGCGGTGACGGGGACAAGTTATCGTTTGCAAGCAAAAATCCACATAATGGTGCGTTTTATCTACCTGATAAATAGACACTTTCTG
>NZ_LWEJ01000140.1:0-260 GCF_001635525.1 Alcanivorax sp. HI0007 | reverse complement strand
CGGCGTTAAACAGACTGTTATCCAGTTTTACCGGCCAGCGCGGGGCCTGGGCGGCACCGGCAATAATGTCCATGAGTTCGCCCAGGTTGTAGCTGCGGTCCGCGGTGAGGTGAAAACACTGGCCATCATGGTCCGGCTGGTGGGCGATGTGATCCAGGGCATCCGCCACAAAGTCCACCGGCACCACATTGAAGTGGCCGCCTTCCACGCCGATCAGTGGCATCCAGTTGGGCAGTACGTCCTTGAGCTTCTGGATCAGC
>NZ_LWEJ01000139.1:0-448 GCF_001635525.1 Alcanivorax sp. HI0007 | reverse complement strand
GGTCCCCTCGCCGGGCTTGCTGTAATCGCAGACACCCTGCGGGAAGATCTCCGCCACCTGGTCCGCGAAAGCCTGCGGATCCACTACCGTGGGGTAATCCGCCGGATCCACCGGTTTCAGCTGGCATTTGTTGGTCAGGGTCTGGATGCTGTCACCGGCCACGGTCCGTGGCGTCCCGAAACGGGTCTGCACCACGGTCTGTTGCAGGCTCAGAACCGGATCGCTCAACGGTGCCAGCAACTCACCCAGGGTGCCCAGTAACTCACCCAGCACCGGCAGCTCGGACACCACCGGCAGCGCGCTGATATCCAGGCCACACACCCTGACCGGTGAGCGCATCCACCACCACCCCGGCTTCCGCCGGTGCCGGCGGCAGTAGGGACAGATCCAGCCCAGGCAGGATCGGGTCCGGGTACAACAGATTGCCGGTCAGCGGCACGATGGGACC
>NZ_LWEJ01000138.1:0-353 GCF_001635525.1 Alcanivorax sp. HI0007 | reverse complement strand
CAGCAGGAGCAGAGAACCCTCCTCATAAACCTAAAAAATCGGTTAAATTTTGACCAGCTGCGCGCAGACAAAAAGGCGCCGCGCATTTGCTCATTAAGCTAAATCAAGGGCTTAAAAGTGGTGGGCAGCATGGTGGGCAAAGCAAAAATCACCATGCAAATAGCACAATAAGATACTGATTTTAAAATATTTTTAATTTTTAACCAACAAGAAGATCCAGAATATCGAATAAGCCCCGCACCACTTTCCTTTTTCAGAAACCGATATCCCGGTAATGCCGGGAGACTTTTTCAATGGCGATCACATAGGCCGCCATCCGGTAATCGTCAATTTTCGGGTTCTCGTTACGGGTA
>NZ_LWEJ01000137.1:0-23801 GCF_001635525.1 Alcanivorax sp. HI0007 | reverse complement strand
GGTGGGGACGGTGACAGTCAGGGTGACTCCATAACGTTGCGGGGGGGAGGGGTGAGAGGCTCCCTAAATGTCGGCATAGCTTTCTCCCCCTTTCAGCCAGCGCCGCAATAGTGATTCGACATTATCGGGGTGGCCGCGGAGCAGGTTGTCGGCCACCTCCCGGGCGGGTTCCATCAGGGACTCGTCGCGGACCAGGTCGGCAATGCGGAATGCCATGTCACCGGTCTGACGGGTGCCCAGCCATTCGCCGGGGCCGCGCAACTTCAAATCTTCCTCGGCGATCACGAAGCCGTCGGTGGTGTCGCGCATTACCGCCAGGCGCCGTTTGGCAGTGAGCGACAGGGGCGTCTGGTAGAGCAGCAGACAGTAGCTTTGCTCGCCGCCCCGGCCCACCCGGCCACGAAGCTGGTGGAGCTGGGCCAGTCCCAGCCGTTCCGCATTCTCCATCACCATCAGGGTGGCATTGGGCACATCCACACCCACCTCGATCACGGTGGTGGCCACCAGTAACTGGGCCTCGCCACTGGCAAATCGGGCCATGCGTTCTGCCTTCTCCTTTGCCTTCATACGCCCATGCACCAGTTCCACGGTAAGGTCGGGCAGGGCGGCCTGCAGTTCCTCAAACGAGGCCTCCGCCGCCCGCGCCTGGATTTCCTCCGACTCTTCAATCAGCGGGCATACCCAATAGGCCTGGGTGCCCTGCTGGCAGGCATCGTTGATACGCTCGATCACCTGGGGCCGGCGTCCTTCCGGTAGCACCAGGGTATCGATGGGTTTGCGCCCCGGAGGCATTTCGTCGATCACCGAGGTATCCAGGTCGCCATAGACACTCATGGCCAGGGTGCGGGGGATCGGGGTGGCGGTGAGTACCAGCTGGTGGGGCACCTGGATGCCGTGTGGAGTATCGAAACGGCCTTTTTCCCGCAGGGTCAGGCGCTGTTGCACGCCAAAGCGATGCTGTTCGTCGATGATGGTCAGGCCCAGACGATGGAACTGAACCGTCTCCTGAAACAGGGCATGGGTACCGACGACGATAGGGGCACTGCCGTCAGCCAGGGCTGCCTGGGTTTCCCGGCGTGCCTTGGCCCCCAGGCTGCCGGCCAGCCAGTGCACCGGGATGCCCAGCGGTGCCAGCCAGTGGCGGAAGTTGTCCCGGTGCTGTTCGGCCAGCAATTCCGTGGGGGCCATCAGGGCCACCTGATAGCCGGATTCGATGGCGGCCAGGGCGGCGGCGGCGGCCACCAGCGTCTTGCCGGACCCCACATCCCCCTGGACCAGGCGCAACATGGGGTGCGGGTTGCCCATGTCGCCAAGCAATTCGCCGATCACCCGCTGTTGGGCGCCGGTGAGAGAGAACGGCAGGCTGGCCTGCAGTTGTTCGAATAATGCAGCCGCGTGCAGGCGCGGCGCATGGAAGGCTTTCTGGCCCGCCCGTTTCTGCAGCATGCCCAACTGGTGGGCCACCATTTCTTCCATGACCAGTCGTTTTACTGCCGGATGCTTGCCGTCCAGCAACAGGTTGACCGGATCATCCGGGCGCGGGTTGTGCAGTTTGCTCAGGGCGTCGGTGAGCGAGGGCAGGCCGCGTTGATCCAGCAGCGTGGCGGGAATCAGTTCTGCCGGAGGGTGACCCTGAAGGTAATGCAGGGCCTGACCGGCCAGGTTGCGCAGCAGTTTCTGGCTGACCCCTTCGGTGGTGGGGTAGACGGGAGTCAGTGCTTTTCCCAGGGGGGGCAGGGTGCTGCCAATTTGATATTCGGGATGATAAAACTCCAGCCCGGCTGCCCCGGGGCGGGGTTCGCCATACACGCGAATGGGCCTGCCCCGCTCCATGTTGTTCTTCTGCGCGGCGCTGAAATGATAAAAGCGCAGGGTCACCATGCCGGTGCCATCTGCTACCTTGCAGAGCAACGACCGTCGGCGGCCGAACACCACATCGGCCGCCATCACTTCGCCCTCGATGACCACCCCGGTTTCCGGGCGCAGACTGCCGATGGGGGTAATACGGGTGCGGTCTTCGTAGCGAAACGGCAGATGGAAGAGCACATCTTCCAGACTATGCAGGCCCAGTTTCGCCAACCGTTCAGCCGCAGCGGGACCGACGCCTTTCAGGCGGGTGATGGGCAGGGCGGAGAGACTGTCACTGGCCATTATACCGCGCCGCTGTAGGAGCACCTCTCGAGGTGCGAACGGTACTTGGGAGATCGTCTTCAAACAGGTTCGCACCTCGAGAGGTGCTCTTACGGGGAGCGATCATCCAACCCATGATTAACCGGCCAGCCCTTCCTTCGGCACCGCCTGGCGTAGCACCTCAATGGCTTTCGGCCGCGGGAAGCTGTCCCGCCAGATCAGGGCA
Organism: Alcanivorax sp. HI0007; assembly: GCF_001635525.1. NCBI lineage: Bacteria > Pseudomonadati > Pseudomonadota > Gammaproteobacteria > Oceanospirillales > Alcanivoracaceae > Alcanivorax > Alcanivorax sp. HI0007. The sequence goes on along the minus strand of NZ_LWEJ01000137.1, from coordinate 21,445 downwards.
ATGGTCCGCGCCGGAACCGGGGCCTTGAAGGGGCGTACCGCGAACGTGGCCTTGTCGTAGCCATGCTGGTGCAGGGCAGAGTTGGGCAGCACGGTGATGCCCAGACCGCTGGCGACCATGTGCCGCAGCGTTTCCAGGGAGCCGCCCTCAATCTGCACCAGATTGCGCTGGCGCTGGGAATCGATGGCCGGGCACAGTTCCAGTACCTGGTCCCGGAAACAGTGGCCTTCCCCCAGCAGTAGCAGGGTTTCGTCCAGCAACTGGTCCGGGGCGATTTCGGTCTGGGCGGTCCAGGGATGATCGCCGGGCAGCAGCACGGAAAAGGATTCCTCGTACATGCGTGCCCGCACCAGGCCGCCGCCGGAGAAGGGCAGCGCCACGATAATGGCATCCAGATCGCCCTGTTCCAGCTTGCGCCGCAGCACGTGGGTGTAGTTTTCCTCGATAAACAGGGGCATTTCCGGTGCCGCGGCGCGTACCTTCGGGACCATGGTGGGGAACAGGTAGGGAGCCACCGTGAAAATGGCGCCAACGCGCAATGGCGAGCCCAGTTGGTCCTGTTGACTCATGGCCATCTGCGTCAGCAAGTCCGCCTGTTCCAGCACCCGCTGGGCCTGGGCGACAATGGGTTCGGCCTGGGGCGTAACCACCACTTCCCGTGGACGACGTTCGAACAGGGGCATACCCAGCTGCTCTTCCAGCTTTTTGATCGCCGCACTGAGAGTGGGCTGGCTCACGTTGCAGGCCTGGGCGGCGTGGCCAAAATGGCGCTCCCGGGCCAGGGCGACGAGATAGCGTAGTTCTGTTAATGTCATGGCACTGATTCGCTTATCCAATTACTGGCCATTGTGCCTAGAAAACATGGCAGTGAATAGTTAACAGTGAATAGTTAATAGCTCGCGAGAAGGGGTCGGAGAGCTGCGGTAATAGCAGACGCGCGCCTACCTTGGACCAAGTGCGTTTTTTCGCTATTAACTATTCATTATTAACTATTAATTGGTTTTTCGTTTATGTCCCACATTCTGATTGCCGGCCTGGGAGATCTGGGGACCGGCCTTGCGGAACAGTTACTGGCGGACGGACACCGGGTCAGCGCTATTCGCCGGGGCAGCCGTTGCCCCGCCGGGGTGGAGTTGTACAGTCAGGATCTGTTGGAGGGTGCGGCCCTGTTGCCGCCGGATCCGGTGGATCTGGTCGTCATCATCATGACGCCCTCCGAGTACAGTGAAGAGGGCTACCTGAAAGCCTATATTCGGGCGCCGCAGACCTTGCTGGATGCGTTGGCCGGGCAGCAGCCGCTGCCGCCGGTGATCTTTGTGTCCAGTACGGCGGTGTTCGGTGACGTGGCGGGCGAGGTGGATGAGCTGACACCGCCTCGACCCACCCGGTATAACGGCAAGGTGCTGCTGGCCGCGGAAGAAGAGCTGAGCATTCGCAGCCACTGTACCGTGGTGCGGTTTTCCGGCATCTACGGACCGGGCCGTTACCGGCAGATCGACAAGGCGGCGCGGCTGGCCCGGGGCGAGGAAGCATTGCCGGCCGCCCAGTGGACCAATCGCATTCACCGGGATGATTGTGTGGGCCTGCTCAAGAACGTGGCAGATGGCTGGCTGGCAGGGCAGGAAATGCCGCCGTTGGTGATCGGTACCGACAACGTGGGTGGGCGTAACCTGGACGTGCTGCAATGGTTGGCCCAGCAGCAGGGGCTGACCCTGGCGGTGCCCGACGACGCGCCTGCTGGCAAGCGGATTCGCAGCCAGTACATTCGCCAGGGGCATTACACCCTGCGCTATCCGGGTTACCAGGATGGTTACGCTGCCCTGATCAGCCGATAAACGGCGCCATCCACCAAAAACCGGGGAAAAGTGCCAGAAATATCGGTAACCAGTTGAATTTAAGGTTTATTTTTCTCTTTTAACTATGAATTATTAACTATGAATTATTCACTGCCCCTAAAGCGGACTTGCCTCCCGCGCACGCGCTAGTAAAGTGTGCGCCTCAAATTTTTCTGTGGCGGGCGAAAACCCCGCAAAAGCCCGTGGTGGGCGCGATGGAGTGAAGCGAATGAGCACACCGGTTGCCGTGGTAATGGGCTCCCAGTCCGATTGGGAAACCATGAAAGAAGCCTGTGACGCCCTGACCCAGTTCGGCGTGGGCTGGAAGGCGGAAGTGGTGTCTGCCCACCGGACCCCTCAGCGCATGTATGATTTCGCCAAAAGCGCCCACGACAATGGCTATCAGGTGATCATTGCCGGTGCCGGTGGCGCTGCGCACCTGCCGGGCATGATCGCTTCCCTGACCCCGCTGCCCGTGCTCGGCGTGCCGGTGAAAAGCCGCACCCTGTCCGGCTGGGACAGCCTGTTGTCCATCGTGCAAATGCCCAAGGGCGTGGCCGTGGGCACACTGGCCATCGGCGCGGCCGGTGCCTGGAACGCGGGTCTGCTGGCGGCACAGATGCTGGCCGCGGGTAACCCGGAGCAACTGCAGAAGATCGCTGACTGGAAAGCCACCCGGGCCGCCGACGTGCTGGCCAATGCTGAGCTGGGTGAAGGCTGATGGATCGCGTGCTTGTTCTTGGTGGAGGCCAGCTTGGCCTGATGATGGCGGAAGCGGCGGCCCGGTTGGGGCTGGTGGTGGATCGTTACGACCCGGAGCGGGCCTTGCTGTTGCCCGGCACCTCGGATCTGGCGGTGCCAATCAGCTGGGAGGAGTGTCTGGAGCGTTACCCGGTCATTACCGTGGAGCGCGAGGCCTTTCCGGAAACCGGCCTCTCTGCGGAGCTGGCAACAAGCGATCGCTGTGTGGCCCGGGGCGCCCTGCAAGTGATCCCGGACCGGTTCACCCAGAAATCCATGCTCGACAAGCTGGGCATTCCCACTGCTCCCTGGGTAACCCTGGATCAGCCGGAAGATCTGGCTGCGGCCGTGGAAAAGTTTGGCGGCGTGGTGGTCAAGGCACGCACCGGCGGTTATGACGGGCGCGGCACCTGGATCATTGGCGAAGGCGGTGATCTGGGCGCGGTCCCTGTCAGCGAACTGGCCGGAAAGGCCATCATCGAACAAAAAATCCCTTTCCGCCGCGAGTTGTCCATTGTCGGTGCCCGCAGCACCCGCGGCGAAACCCTGTTCTACCCGCTCACCCGCAACTGGCATGTGGACGGTATCCTGCGCCTGAGTCTGGCCCCGGCCAATGCCTGTGCCGATCTGCAGAAGCCGGCGGAGCAGATGCTCAAGGGCATCATGGAAGAGCTGGACTATGCCGGTGTGATGGCGGTGGAATTCTTCGAAACCGATGGTCAGCTGATGGTCAACGAGATTGCCCCGCGAGTGCACAACTCCGGTCACTGGACCCACGAAGGCGCGGACTGGTCCCAGTTCGATTTGCATGTCCATGCCCTGGCCGGCGTGCCCCTGCACGCGCTGAACGTGCACGGTCCCACTGCCATGGTGAACCTGATCGGCACTCCCTTCGAAAGCGCCTGGCTGCAACACCCGGGTGTGGTGCACTGGTACGGCAAGGGCGTGCGCCCGGGCCGCAAGCTGGGCCACGCCAACCTGGTGGCGGACAGCCTGGAGGGGCTGCGCGCGGGTCTGGACGCCTGGGCAGATGTGCTGCCGGAGGGCTATCAGGCTGTGCTGGATTCAGAATTGGGGTTGGGCTGAAGCCAGAATGGACGAGCAGGGAGAATAACGCCTGCTCCTGAGTGCAGAGTGTCGAGTCACGATTTTCGAGGAGCGAAAGGCAAACAGGGTTTGATTTTCGAAACTCGTTTCTCGTCACTCGCGACTGTCTCCAATCCCGCCGCCAGGCGCAGGTTCGCTTCACATTTCCGTGGCGCACCATCGGGTACACTGTTGGTTAAACCTGAAACAGGAATCCGGATGTGGCTTCCCCCCTTGCCATGACACGTTATCGACGACTGATCCTGCTGGCTGTGATGCTGGTTTCCGTGCTGCTCATTGTGGAACTTACCGGGCTGCGCGAGCAGTTTTCCCTCACGGCTTTGCGGACGTTGCTGGAAGCCAATCTGCTGGTGGGTGTACTGCTGTTTGTGCTGGCGTTTGCCATCGGCAACCTGATACAGCTGCCGGGCTGGCCGTTTCTGGCGGCGGCCATACTGGCGCTGGGCACAGTGGCTGGCGGTCTGGTGACGTATGTGGCGGCCTGCGTATCCTGCCTGGTCACCTTCCAGGTGGTACAGGGGGTGGGTGGCAGCGCCCTGCGCGATATCGACAAGCCCCTGGCAAGAAAGATCCTCGCCCGGCTGGACAGTCACCCGGTGCGCAGTGTGATGTTGCTGCGGTTGTTGTTCCAGACCATGCCTGCCCTGAACTACACCCTGGCATTGAGCGGGGTGAAACGCCGGGATTACCTGCTTGGCTCTCTGTTGGGCCTCCCCTTTCCCTTGCTGATCTACTGCTTTTTCTTCGACCGCATTGCCCAGGTCCTGCAGCTGGCGTAACAGGCTTCTGGCGTCAGGGGTTGCCTGGAAATGGTTAATGCCGAAGCAGGGCGCTCAAACTGTCCACCGCTTCGGCCCAATCCGCGTCTTCACGAATGGCCTCAGCCAGAAAGCGCGCCTGCGCGTCGTTCCAGAAGGGCGCCTGGTGCAGATGCATGCTGTCTTTCAGGGTGCCAGCGTACTGATGGATGAAGTCTTCGATGGCCGCATCACTGTTTTCCAGGCCGAGCTGGGCGAACAGGGTGGGCAAGTCGTGGGTTGCGGTATCCATATCGCAGTCCCTCCATAGCGGATGACGTTGTCCCCAGATGGTGCGCTTTTTGACCGCCGTTGTCTTCCCCCGTCGGGATCAGGTTTGTTAACGAAACACGCCCGCAAGTAGCGGGCGTGTTACAGGGCGAATGCGGCCTTTGCCTGGTCAGGCAATATCCATGATGCCGTCCATTTCCACCCCGGCACCCTTGGGCAGGGCAGCCACGCCGATAGCCGCCCGGGCCGGGTAGGGTTGTTTGAAGTGGCGGGCCATCACTTCGTTGACCAGGGCGAAATGGCTCAGGTCGGTGAGGAAGATGTTCAGCTTGACGATGTCCTGCAGGCTGCCGCCGGCGGCCTCGCACACGGCGGTCAGGTTGCTGAATACCTGCTCGATCTGCGCTTCCATGTCGCCGTCCACCAGTTCCATGGTGTCGGGGACCAGGGGAATCTGGCCAGACAGGTAAACGGTCGCGCCGGCCTTGATGGCCTGGGAATAGGTACCGATGGCCTGGGGCGCCTTGTCGGTGCTGATCACGGAATGGTTGGACATGGTTGGTTCTTCACTTGGTTGAGCTGCCAGCGCCATGGTGCTGACAGACGAAATCAGGAAAGGGGCTATGCTTGCACGCAGCAGGCTCGCACGCAACATGGGCGGTTCCTGCCGGCCTGTAGGAGCGTCGCTGGCGGCGCGATTCAACAGTAACGAGTCACGAGAAGCGAGTTTCGAAAGGCATCATCTGACAGGTTGTCGCCTTTCGAAACCCGCTTCTCGCAACTCGCAATATCACCAAGTCGAACGCCAGCGTTTCTGGAGAGAAAGCGCCCCCTGAAGTGAGGACAGAGGGTTTCTACAATCGGTGAATCCGCACGATGCTGTCCAGGGTGCGCAGCTTCTTGATGATGCGGGCCAGGTGAATCCGGTCCCGGACGGTCATGGTCACGTTGAGGGTGGTGAGTGTGGGATCCTTTTCGGCCATGTCGATGGTGTCGATATTGGAGCCCAGCTCGGAGACGCTGTTGGCCAGGGTGGCAAGCACGCCGCGTTTGTTGATCAGTTCGATGCGCAGGGCGGCGGTAAATTCCTGCTCCACCTGTTTGTCCCAGCTCAGCGCGATGCATTTTTCCGGGGCGTTACGCATTTCTGCAAGCAGGTTCTTGCAGGTGTCCCGATGCACCACGATGCCGCGACCGGCACTCAGATGGCCAATGATGGTATCGCCGGGCAGGGGCAGGCAGCACTTGGCGTAGCTGACCATCAGGCCTTCACTGCCGCGGATGGCCAGCGGGCGACGGTCGTCCTCATGCTGACGTTCATCGTCATCGCGGGCGCCGGCCAGCTTGCGGGCCACCAGCGGCGCCAGGCGATTGCCCATGCCGATGTCTTCCAGCAGGTCGTCCAGCTCCACGTAGCCGTTGCCGGCCAGCTCGCTCACCACCCGTTCGATGGGCAGCTCGTCCATGCCGATGTCATAAGAGTGCAGGGCTTTCTCCAGTAGCCGCTCACCCAGCTCCACCGCATCCTCGCGACGCTGGTGCTTGAGGAAATGGCGGATGTTGGTGCGCGCCTTGCCGGTGACCACGAAGTTGAGCCAGGCCGGGTTGGGAGTGGCGTTGGGGGCGGTGATGATCTTCACCGTCTGGCCGGATTCCAGGGGTGTGGAGAGCGCTGCCAGCTTGCCGTCGATGCGGGCGGCCACGCACTTGTTGCCCACCTTGGTGTGTACCGCATAGGCAAAATCCACCGCGGTGGCGCCGCCGGGCAGTTCCTTGATGTCGCCCTTGGGGGTGAACACATAGGCCTCGTCCGGGAACAGGTCCACCTTCACGTTCTCGATGAACTCCATGGAGTTGCCAGCCTTCTGCTGCAGTTCCAGCAGGCGCTGCATCCAGCTCTGGGTGCGGCTGTGGGTGGGTGAGCCGGGCTCGTCCTCGGCCTTGTACAGCCAGTGGGCGGCAATGCCGTTGTTGGCCATGGCCTCCATTTCCTCGGTGCGGATCTGCATTTCCAGGGGAATGCCGGAGCGCGCCTTGAGGGTGGTGTGCAGGGACTGGTAGCCGTTGGCCTTGGGAATGGCGATATAGTCCTTGAAGCGGCCGGGGATCGGGGTGAAGTAGTTATGCACGGCGCCCAGTACCCGGTAACAGGTATCCACCCGGTCCACGATGATGCGGAAACCGAACACATCCATGATGTCGGCGAAGGGTTTGTGCTGTTCCTTCATCTTGGTATAGATGCTGAACAGGTGCTTCTCGCGACCCAGTACCCGCGCTTCGATGCCCTCTTCTTCGAGACAGTGTTCCAGGCTGGCCTTGATGGTGGTGAGGATTTCCTTGCGGTTGCCACGGGCCTTTTTCACCGCCTGGCCGATCAGGCGGGCACGCATGGGGTAGATGGCGTGGAAAGCCAGGTCCTCGTACTCCACCCGCATGTTGTACATGCCCAGCCGGAAGGCGATGGGCGCATACAGTTCCAGGGTTTCGGTGGCGATGCGGCGGCGTTTTTCCGCGCGCATCACGTGCAGGGTGCGCATGTTGTGCAGGCGGTCGGCCAGCTTGATGAGGATGACGCGGATGTCCCGGGTCATGGCCAGCATCATCTTGCGCAGGTTCTCCGCCTGCTGTTCCGCCTTGGACTCGAACTTGATCTGGGCGATCTTGGACACGCCGTCCACCAGTTCGGCCACTTCTTCGCTGAACTCCCCGGCCAGCTGTTCCTTGGAGATGCCGGTGTCCTCGATCACGTCGTGCAGCATGGCAGCCATCAGTGAAGCATGGTCCATGTGCATGTCGGTGAGGATGTTGGCCACGGCCAGCGGGTGGGTGATGTACGGGTCCCCGGTGCGGCGGTACTGCCCCTCGTGCGCTTGCTCGGCAAAATGGTATGCGCGTACGACCTGGGCGATCTGATCGTCGTCCAGATAACTGCGTAACCGTTTTTCCAGGTTATGAATGGTGGGCAAAAGTCCTCGTCACGCCCGGGGCGGAGTAATGATCAGGAATGACTTCAAGCTTAGATTTGGCGAGGGGATTTGTCTATGACAAGGGCGATAGTCACCGGCAATGAATTTTCCGGGTGGGTCGCGGAGGGGAAAAGTGGCAGACAGGGAAATACCGGCAAGCGCCCGGGCGGGCACTTGCCGGAGACGGTATTACTCGCCGAAGGACTGGGTCAGCAGGGCCAGTTCGTCCACGTCAGCGCTGCGGTCAGCGATCGGGTTGTCCACGGATTCGGAGGTCACGTGACCTTCGGCGATTTCACGCAGAGCCACCACGGTGGGTTTGTCGTTTTCCCAGGCCACGCGGGGTTCCTTGCCACCGGTCTGCAGTTGACGGGCGCGCTTGCCGGCTACCAGTACCAGCTCAAAGCGGTTATCCAGTTTTTCCAGGCAATCTTCAACGGTTACACGGGCCATGCTGTTCTCCTACAGGGTGGCGATGCCGATGGCGGCAGCGCCTGAAATTCGCGAGGGGGAGCGATTTTACTGGTGAATTGGTGAGCAAGTCCAGCGCCGCCGGGCGGTCTACCGTTTGCCCAGCAGATTGCTCAGGGTGGCCGCCAGCCGTGCGGATTGCCGGGCTGTGATCAGCCGGCGGGCTTCCAGGATGGCTTCCAGTTCGTACAGAGCGCGCTGGAAATCATCGTTGACCACCAGATAGTCGAACTCTCCGTAATGGCTCATCTCCTCCTGGGCACCGTCCAGGCGTTGCTGGATTACCGATTCGTCGTCGGTTTCCCGTCCACGCAGGCGTTCCGCCAGGGTCTCCAGTGACGGCGGCAGGATAAAGATGCTCACCGAGTCCGGCAGCTGCTTGCGAATCTGGGTGGCGCCCTGCCAGTCAATCTCCAGGATCACATCATCACCGCTGCGCAGGGTCTGGGCCACCCAGTCGGCGCTGGTGCCGTACAGGTTGCCGAACACTTCGGCATGCTCCAGAAACCGCCCCTGCTCCACCTGGCGAACAAAGGTGTCGCGGTCGGTGAAGTGGTAGTTCACCCCGTCCTCTTCCCCGGGACGTATGGCGCGGGTGGTATGGGAGACGGAGATGCGCACTTGCTCCAGCTTGTCGACCAGCGCCGCCACCAGGCTGGTCTTGCCGGCGCCGGACGGGGCGGAAATGATATACAGCGTGCCTTTGTCGGCCATAGTGATGACAGTCCTGTTCGCGATCCCGGTAAAGCGCGCATTATAGGCGCAAAGGAAGCGACACGTCATATGCCACTCGAAGCCAGCGCCATGGCAGGGTAACGTGTGCAATGCTGCGCCGGGCCTGTCACCAGTGACGCCAGGCACTCCCCCCGACAGCGGACAAGGAGAGATTATGAGTGATACCCAGAACGACCCACGCCGACGTCATTCCTCAAAGGTGGTGGACGGCCCGGGCAAGTCGGCTGGCAGGGCCATGTTGCGGGCGGTGGGGTTTACCGATGAGGATTTCCAGAAACCCCAGATCGGCATTGCTTCCACCTGGAGCCAGGTGACGCCCTGTAACAGCCATATCGGCGAACTGGCTGAGCGGGCCTGTGAAGGCGCTGACGATGCCGGTGGTAAAGGGGTGGTCTTCAATACCATCACTATCTCCGATGGCATCGCCAATGGCACCGAGGGGATGAAGTATTCGCTGGTGTCCCGGGAGGTGATCGCCGACTCCATCGAGACGGTGGCCGGCTGCGAGGGGTTTGATGGTCTCGTGGCGATCGGGGGATGCGACAAGAACATGCCCGGTTGCCTGATCGGCCTGGCACGGCTCGACCGTCCCAGTGTGTTTGTCTATGGCGGCACCATCCTGCCCGGCAAGGGCCACACCGATATCGTCTCCGTGTTCGAAGCCATGGGCGCCCATTCCCGTGGTGACATGGACCTGATCGAGCTCAAGCAGATTGAGGAAACCGCCATTCCGGGCCCCGGTTCCTGCGGTGGCATGTACACCGCCAATACCATGGCGTCAGCCATTGAAGCGCTGGGCATGAGCCTGCCTGGCAGCTCGGCGCAGAACGCGGTGTCCGAGGATAAGCGGGAAGACTGCGAGCGGGCCGGGGCGGCGGTATTGCACCTGCTGGAAAAGGACATCAAGCCCTCCGACATCATGACCCGCCAGGCCTTTGAAAATGCCATCACCATCGTGATTGCCCTGGGCGGTTCCACCAATGCGGTGCTGCACCTGCTGGGTATGGCGCGCACGGTGGGGGTGCCGTTGTCACTGGACGACTTCACGGACATCGGCAAACGGGTACCGGTGCTGGCGGACCTGCGCCCCAGCGGTCAGTACATGATGAGCGAGCTGGTGGCCATCGGCGGGATTCAGCCGTTGATGAAAATCTTGCTGGAAGCCGGCCTGCTGCATGGCGACTGTCTGACTGTCACCGGCCGCACCTTGGCAGAGAATCTGGCCGAGGTGGCGCCGTATCCGTCGGACCAGGACATCATCGCTCCCCTGACGGCCCCGCTGAAAGCGGAAAGCCATCTGCGCATCCTCTACGGCAACCTGGCCCCGGAGGGGGCGGTGGCCAAGATCACCGGCAAGGAGGGCACCCATTTTTCCGGCTCGGCGCGGGTGTTCGGTTCGGAAGAGGAAGCCCAGGCACGGATCAATGACGGCACCGTGGTTGCCGGCGATGTGGTGGTGATCCGCTACGAGGGCCCCCGTGGCGGCCCGGGCATGCGCGAAATGCTCACTCCCACATCGGCGATCATGGGCCGAGGCCTGGGCAATGATGTGGCGTTGATCACCGACGGCCGTTTCTCCGGCGGCAGCCATGGTTTTGTGGTGGGCCATGTGACGCCGGAAGCGTTCGATGGGGGGCCGCTGGCGTTGCTGGAAGACGGCGATCGCATCACCATCGATGCGGAGGCCAATACACTCACCGTGGACCTGTCCGACGAGGAACTGGCCCGCCGGCGAGCCAACTGGCAGCAACCGGCGCCCCGTTATACCCGGGGTGTGCTGGCAAAATATGCGCGCCTGGTGGGCTCCGCCAGTGAAGGGGCGGTGACCGACGACTTCTGAGAAGCACGATGCCGTTTTGGGTATGGCGAACAGCGCAAAATTGCGCTGTTCGCGATGCCGGAAATGCGCGCATCATAGGGGGTACTACCCGGGGGTGTCGCCGATGCCTCCGCCAACATTCCCAGCCCCGGATCCGATCTCGTTATGCAAGACAGCCCTATCACCGCCACTGTGGATTTCGACCGGGACGGCGTTCAGCACGGCTTTCTGAAATTGCCCCATTCCCATGATGGCTCCGCCTGGGGCAATGTGATGATTCCGATCACCGTGGTACGCAACGGCGAGGGGCCGACGGCCTTGCTCTCCGGCGGCAATCACGGTGACGAATACGAAGGCATCACCGCCCTGTTGAAGCTGGCCAATCGTCTGCAACCCGAAGAGATGCGCGGACGGGTGATTATCGTGCCCATGCTCAACCATCCGGCGGTACTGAACGGCACTCGCACTTCGCCCCTGGATGGCGGCAATCTGAATCGGGCCTTTCCCGGTCATCCGGCGGGCACCCTGACGGAAAAAATCGCCGATTACCTCACCCGCTATCTGGTGCCGCTGTGTGATCTGGCACTGGATATCCACTCCGGGGGCCGCACCCTGGATCTGTTGCCCTTTGCCGCCACCCACCGGATGAGCGACCGGGGGTTCGAAGCCCGCTGTCTTGCTGCCGCCACCGCCTTCGGCGCGCCCTACACGCTGTTCATGGCGGAACTGGAAGGCGACGTGCTTTACGACAGCGTGGTGGAGGGCAGCGGCAAGGTGTTCGTCAGTACGGAACTGCGTGGCGGCGGCACGACTACCCCCGAGACTGTGGCGCTGGCTGAGCGGGGGGTGGAGAACCTGCTGCGCTTTGCTGGCATCCTGCCCGGCGATCCGGAGGTGGTGGCCTCCCAGGCTCTGGAGATTCCCGGGAGTGAGTATTACCGGATCAGCGAACATCGTGGCCTGCTGGAATTTGCTGTGGCGTTGGGTGACAGCGTCCGTGCCGGTGATGTGCTGGCCCGGGTGCATTCCCTGGAACGTACCGGTGCCGCTCCGGTGGAATATCGCGCCCCCTGCGATGGCTTGCTGATTGGCCGTCGCCATCCTGCCCTGGTCAATGTGGGCGATACCTTTGCAGTGCTGGCGGTGCCGCGCTGACTGGTACCTCCGTGCACGTTAACAGGGCATAACAAAGCATAAACACCCTTGCCGAAAAGGCGCTGCTAATGTTCAGGTTCTACCAAGAACAACAGGACTGACGGAGCAGCCATGAGCGATACCAAATACGCCCAGAAGGGCATGTCATTTCGGGAAAGCGTTGAACACATGGTCGACCATGCCATCGACATCATGGGGCTCGATGCGGGCATGGGCAATGCCATGAAGGTGTGCCAGAGCGTGGTGCAGGTGTCTTTCCCCGTGGAGATCAATGGAAAGGCAGAAATCTTCACCGGCTGGCGCGCCACCCACAGTGATCATCGGCTGCCTTCCAAGGGCGGTATTCGTTACGCCCCGATTGTGGATCAGGATGAAGTGGAAGCGCTGGCAGCGCTGATGACCTACAAGTGCGCCATTGTCGATGTGCCCTTCGGCGGCTCAAAGGGCGGGCTGGTGATCGACCCGAAAAAATACGAGCGGCACCAACTGGAAGCCATCACCCGCCGTTTTGCCCGCGAACTCATCAACAAGGGCTACCTGAGCCCGTCCCAGAATGTGCCGGCGCCGGACATGGGCACCGGTCCGCAGGAAATGGGCTGGATGGTGGACACCTACAAACAGATGTTCCCCAACGACATTAATTACATGGGCGCGCTAACCGGTAAACCGGTGGAGCACGGCGGGGTCCGTGGCCGCAATGAGGCCACCGGGCGGGGCGTGCAATATGCCCTGCGTGAACTGTTCCGACACCCGGAAGAAATCAAGCGTGCCGGGCTGTCGGGTTCACTGGCAGGCAAACGGGTGATTGTTCAGGGGCTGGGTAACGTGGGTTATCACGCGGCGCACTTTCTGGAAACGGAAGACGATTGCCGCATTACCGCCATCATCGAACGGGATGGCGCCATCATTAATGAAGACGGCCTCAACGTGGGCGCGGTGCGCCAGCATATTGTGGAAACAGGCGGTGTGAAGGGGTTTTCCGGTGCGGATTATCTGGAAGACGGCATCAAGGCGCTGGAAAGAGCGTGCGATATTCTGATACCGGCGGCACTGGAAGGTGTCATTACCGCCGGAAACGCGCCGCGTATTCAGGCCAAGCTGATCGCGGAAGCGGCCAACGGGCCGGTGACGTTTGAAGCGGATCGGATTCTTCGCGAAAAGGGTGTGGAAATTATTCCGGATGCCTACTGCAATGCCGGTGGTGTGATCGTTTCCTACTTCGAATGGATTCGTAACCTCAACCACGTGCGCTTCGGACGCCTGGACAAGCGCTTCCACGAAGCCCGTGGCCAGCATGTGATTGATGCCATCGAGCAGGCCACCAACACCAAGGTGCCCGAGCATATCGTCAAGGAACTGGCTCGCGGCGCCGACGAGTTCGATCTGGTGCGCTCCGGGCTGGATGATTCCATGCGCCTGGCCTTGCAGGAGATCATTCGTACCCGTAACGAGAACCCGAAAATTGACGATTACCGGATGGCGGCCTATGTGATCGCCATTGAAAAAGTCTCCCGGCATTACCGGGATATCGGTTTCTGAAAAAGGAAAGTGGTGCGGGGCTTATTCGATATTCTGGATCTTCTTGTTGGTTAAAAATTAAAAATATTTTAAAATCAGTATCTTATTGTGCTATTTGCATGGTGATTTTTGCTTTGCCCACCATGCTGCCCACCACTTTTAAGCCCTTGATTTAGCTTAATGAGCAAATGCGCGGCGCCTTTTTGTCTGCGCGCAGCTGGTCAAAATTTAACCGATTTTTTAGGTTTATGAGGAGGGTTCTCTGCTCCTGCTGTTGCTACTAGAGTGATGATTGTGGCGTGGTTGTCTATGGCACTAGGTGCTATACTTTGACGAGGCTGGCAAGGGCATGAGATGCGGATATTCAAGAACAGGCCATTCAGTAAGTGGGCATCAAAAGAGGGCTTGAATGACGCCTTGCTGCTTGCGGCGGTTGATGAAATGGAGCGTGGCCTGATTGATGCGAATTTGGGTGGCCATGTGGTGAAAAAACGTGTGGCTGTCGGTGGCCAAGGCAAAAGCGGAGGGATGAGGACCCTGCTGGCGTACAGGGTTGGTGATAAGGCCTTCTTTGTTTATGGCTTCGCTAAAAGCGCACGCGCGAATATCTCTGCTGATGAGCTGAGGGCCTTGAAATATTTGGCAAAAGAGCTGCTGAGCTATAGCGATAGGGCATTGGCCAAAGCGATAAAGAGTGGTGCGTTAATTGAGGTGAAGAGCGATGAGTAAGTCAATACTGGACGCAGTGCATGAATCGGCGAAAGATCTGCACGAAGCGGGGGTAATGAAAGAGGCGACTCTCCGTGAGTTCGATGCGCTCTGTCTGCCGCCTGTGAAAGAGTATACGGCGGTGCAGATCAGGCGTATCCGCACTCGAAATCGCGCCAGCCAAGGCGTGTTTGCTGCCTATCTGAATACCAGTGTGTCCACGGTGCAGAAGTGGGAGCAAGGCCAGAAAAAGCCGAATGGCCCTTCGCTAAAGCTGCTGAATCTGGTGGCGGAAAAGGGGCTGGAAGTGCTGGCCTGAGTGGCTTGTGTGGGGCGCTCTGGTTACTTGATGCCGAGCGTCCTCCAGCGTCCGTGTTGTCTGCGTAAAACCCATCAGCCCCTTTGCCACTGCCTTCATCGGGCGTAATGCCTCTACAGCTAGCTTATGGCTCCAAGATTCTGGATCGCAGCAATACTTGGCAGTCGGGATAGGGGGGGTATGAAAAGACATAATAGTGTCTATTTTTTGTTTTTGTGCAATAATTGGACATCATTGTGTCTGATTTGGAATGATATGACACCGTCCCTGATTGACGATGCCGATGTCCAGCAGGCATTTGCCACCCATCTGCGACGTTTGCGCAAGCAGGCCAAGCTGTCTCGCGATGCGCTAGCTGCGCGTAGTGGTGTGCCAGCATCCACCATCAAGAAATTCGAGCTCACCGGCCAAATTTCGTTCCGGCAGCTGCTATTCCTCTGGCAGAGTCTGGATGATCTACGTCGCCTGTATGCGTTGACTCGCCATTCCCTCAGCGAAGCTGAGTTGCCATCCAGTATCGATGAGGTGTTGAGCGATGACCTTTAAACCGGTCCGCAAGCTGACGGTAACCCGCACGCTGGCAACGGGGCAGGCGGTGACGGTAGGCGTGCTGGCGCAGAACCGGCAGGGCGTCTTTTTTCAGTACGATGCCGATTATCTCGGGCGCTTCGGAAACCTGTCGCCCTTTGGCCTGAAGGCAACCACTGAGCTGCAGCTTGCTCCCAAAAGGCCGCATTCCGGCCTGCATGGCCTGTTCGGCGATAGTCTGCCTGATGGCTGGGGTTCCTTGCTGCAAGACCGAGTGTTCCGACAGCATGGCATTCTCCCTGCCCAGATCACCGCCATGGATCGCCTGGCGTTTGTAGGGGCTTCCGGGATGGGGGCCCTGTCATTCTCGCCGACCTCGGAATACCGGCTTGCCTCAACCGGCGACATCGACCTGGCGAAGCTGGGTCTGGAGGCGCAGGCGTTTTTTGACGGTCAGACGGAAGAGGTGCTGGCGGATCTGGTGGCAGCAGGTAGCTCCGGTGGTGCCAGACCCAAAGCGCAGTTCTACATCTCCCCGGATGAGCCAGATCGCTGCCGCACGGTGGCGAGGCCAGGCGATGAGGCCTGGCTGGTCAAGTTTACCTCCAGGAATCTGCCCCTCGGCCATGAGGAAGGGCTCTGTGAAGCGGTCTATCTGCACCTGGCCGGAAAGCTGGGGCTGGAGCCGCCTGAGTGGCGATTGTTTGAGGCGCCAGAGCAAAGTGGTGCCCGTGCCTGGCTTGGGGTAAAGCGGTTCGATTGGGTAAGCCATCCCCAAAAGGCAGGTCGACTCCATATGCACAGTGCCTGTGGCTTGCTGGATGCGGATTTCCGGACGCCTAGCCTGGATTACGAGGATCTGCTCAAGGCCAGCCGCCATCTTTGCCGGTCGCCAGCGGTCGGCAAGCTGCAGTTCCGCAGAGCCATGTTCAACCTGTTTGCCTGCAACCAAGATGACCACAGCAAGAACTGGGCTTTCCTGCAGGATGATGCCGGCGAATGGGTGCCTGCCCCTTTCTACGATGTGACCTTTAGCCCTCACCCCTACCAGGAGCATGCCACCGCTTATGCCGGTTTCGGCAAGAATCCGCCGCTAAAAGCCATCCAAGGACTGGCGGCGCGGGCTGGGTACGCCAAGTGGGAGCTGGCCCGGAAAGATATTGATGGGATCGTGGATGCTCTCGCTGATTTCGCTGCCGTTGCCAGAGATTTCGGAGTAGATCGTGGTACTGCTGAGCTGATTGGTCGGCAGCTTGATGAGTTAAGGAAGGTGTATGGGGTAAGTCGCTAGTTTGAGGTCATGCCTGTGTATCTTGGTCTTGTCTGTCGTGGTCAGTCTCGGTCTGTTGCTGGGGGCGTTTTTCGAGCTCTAGACGGATTGACTGATCAGTTTTCTTGAAGTGTTGAGCTTTTAGAGTCTCATAATCTGGGCCAGGGGTTTCGTTGGAGAGCCCCCAGCTTTCTAGCTTTGCTTGTAGTTCGGATAGCATGTTTATCTGTTGGTTGATAATTCGATCCCTGGATTGAACAGCATTCACAAGACCTTCGATCTGACTTCCTAGGATTGCTTGTGAGTTGTCTGGCTGAAATAGAGTGGCTTTTCTGGTGTGGGCAGTTGCCATGGCCATTCGCTTTCCCTCCCTCTTCCCCCACTCAAAATCTTTGGCTGATTGATTGATCAGAAACTCGAGCATCTCAGGCACGGATTTTCGGTATTCGTTACGCAATTTTGTGAGTTGGTCGTCTGCTTTTTTGCTAAGAAAAAAGTTGTAATTTTTCTCCCCCTTTTGCTTTGATTCTTGTCGCTTTCTGTGGCGGTCGAGGGCTGCCTCGAATAATCGCATTGCCTCTTTATCTAGGCGATTAACCTGTTGTAGTTGCTGAAACGTGCTGTCGTGTGGAGGGACTGATCGAGAGTAGCCTTTCTTCCGTAGGTAGCTCAGAGCCCATTCGTATTCAGCGGTATCGCCTTGATTCAAGAGCTCGACTATTGACATGACTGCCGTGTCCGTAACGTTATAAACTAGTAGATACTAGTTTATAACTAGTTTTAGATTAATGCAATAGAAAATGTTGAGCTGTAACATCATTGGCGCCGAAGCTACTCTAGTCGCTACAATTTTAGGGTAAAAATATGGGGATTAATTGTGACTAACGAAGATGTTATCTGCTGGGCTCTCAAACTCCGGGATGACCGGGTGTCTGCAATAGACAAGTATTTCCTCATTGCGGTTTGGAGGCGCTACGGGACCAACACCGTCACGGATAAAGTAAAAGATCTAGCACAAAAGATCCAGCTCAATGACCGCTATGTGAGCAGCTCTAGGAATGCTTGGGTTGAGGTAGGTGTGGTTGAGCTCTGCCCTATGCCGGGAGCTGAGAGCAAAAGGGGTAGGAGACAGAAAAGCTTCAGAATCAATATTGAGAGGCTGGCTGCGTTAGTAGAGGGGGATAAGGCTTTTTCACTAAATCAAAATCTGATCAGGGGGCTCTTTTGCCAAAATGAAAGGTTGGGTCGGATTCGGGTGAAAAGGGAAGAGGGGAGCGATGCGCTGACTGTGAACAGCTTGGTCTTGCTCGGGGTGCTTGTGATGTCTGCTGATAAGACAGGGTATGTCAGTGGCTATGGGGAGAAGGCTTTGAGAGAGATGGCGGGACTTGAAAAGTCACAGTTTCGGTATGCGCTCAATCAACTTGCTGAGGTTGGGGTGCTCGGAAACTGGCTACCCGGTATTAGCAGTAAACATCTGTTTGGGAGAAGGCCAGGGGTCTATTGGCTCAATTTAGGGCATTCTTTCTTCGGGGAGGATAGGGTCCATTGTATCTATGTATTCGATCGGTTGGCTTGGAGGCCGCTTGATAGGATATGCGATTTCTATGGCCTTTTTGGAGCAAGAACTTTTAGGAGGCTTGATAAGGAGGAGCTGGCTAAGATTGAGCAAAGAGAGGGATTGCCGGCTGGTTGGAGCGAATATTTCCGGGATAGACCGTGGTTTAAGACTGCAGGGCATCTCGCCTGTCTATTGGCCCAGCATGCATGCCTTGTTCTTGAAAGGAGAGTTGTGGATGAGGATGGCCTTGGTGATGGGGAGGGTGAATCATTAAGTGAGGATTTGGGGCGAGAGCTGGGTACGGAGCATTGGTTTGAGCATATGGCCGAAGACAAGAGGGCGCTGTTGCCTACTGTGTTGGAGTATTTGGTCGATCATGGGGTGAAGAAATGGGCTGATGCGGCCATGAGCCTCTATAAGGAGGCTCTGAAGGGGGCTGATTTGGAGTGTTTTTTGTGTGAGAGCACCAAATTTAGGATTTATAGCTCGTATCAGCTGATCAATGCTGAGACCGGAAGGTTATGGACCCTGGCTATTTTCCCAGGGAGTGAGAAGCAGCTGGAAGAGAGCATATTCCTGTTTCGGGATTTTCAGGGAGGGAAAAAGCGCTGGGAGCGGTTGAATAAAGAGACGGAGATTAAAGATGCCTCTTTGGTTCATATGGGGCTACGAAAAGGTTTCGGCGGTGGATTGTCAGATTAGAGGTTGTCTAAATCCAGAGAGGGTCTTAGGTCTGGCGACTGTGAGTGTCGGGACTTTCAAATGGGGTAGGAAGAGAGGAAAACTGGTTTCAGTGCATCATATATTTCCAGAGTGAAATTTGGTTGCCCTTCAGGGTGAGCCCCTTGATGGCTGCGCTGCAGTGTGCCTTTCTCAAGCATCTCAGCTGTCTGTTATAGATATATAGGTTTTATCATTGAAGTACGCTTGGTAGCCAATGGCTATAGCGTGGTGGAGGCTAATCCGAGTAAGAAATTACGTGTGTGCCTGTTCTTGTGTTCAACAACGAATAGGACACAGACATGGCAACACGACATCCCCACAACCCCAACCTGACCTTAGTGGAAGGCACTGAATGGAACGGTCTTCCGCTGCTGCCCAAGCACTCTCCCTACATTGAGCAGTATCTTGAGAGAATCCTGGAAACCATGAAGAAGGCGGTGGACAGGTATCGACGAACCACGGCTATCCGCTTCGATCTCAGAATCCCTGTCGACTTCCCTGAGCCAGACTCCAGTGTGATATCGAGCTTCTTTGAATCTCTGCAGGCGAAAATCAACGCCCACCAATTGAGAAAGGCCAGGCAGGGACAGAGAGTGCACTCCTGCGAACTCCGATATGTTTGGGCGAGAGAGCAAAACATATCGCGCCATCGCCATTACCATTGTTGCATATTGTTGAACGGAGACGCTTACCGCTATCTCGGGGCATTCGGCTGTAATGGCCACCCGGAAGAAGAGGAAAGGATCGCAGCGGAAAATATGTCGGGAAGAATCCGTAGCGCCTGGTGCAGTGCGCTGAGGCTTCCTTGGGGTGCTGGCCAGTGGCTAGTGCATTTCCCTACCAATGGGACCTACTACATTGATGCGAACTCAGTGACGATATTCGACCGGTATGTGGATCTATTCAGGAGACTTAGCTACTTCGCCAAGGCCGAGACCAAGCGATATGGGGATGGCTCCAATAGCTTTGGATGCAGTCGTCGGTAGTGGTCAGGCTGGTTAGTTTTTACCGCCATGCCGCATCTCATGAGATGAAGGAGATTGCTCATGAGAATCATGCGATTGAAAGAAGTGATGGATACCACCGGCCTGGGACGGTCCTACATTTACAAGCTGATTGCGGACGGGGTCTTTCCAAAGCCGGTTCCGCTGGGTGCCCGTGCAACGGGGTGGGTCTCTGACGAGGTGGAATCCTGGATTCTGGAGAGAATTGGAGAGAGGGATCAGGTGGGGTGATGTTTTTGGTAATGCGATTGCATTGACGCATGTAATGCGGTTGCATTACCATCTGCCTGTCATCCCCCATCGCGCAGGAGGCGGCCATGGCCACCCTTGAAGTTGAATCCACGCTGACAGATCGGTATCAGACCACCGTGCCGGAAACGGTTCGTCGTGCTCTCAAGCTCAATAAGCGAGACAAGATTCAGTATGTCATCCGCCAAAACGGCGAAGTGGTCTTGACCCGCGCTACCAACGAAGGCGATGACCCGGCTCTGGGGTCGTTCCTGGATTTCCTGGCGAGTGATATCGCCGAGCATCCGGAGCACATCCTTGCGGTTGAGGATGCGTTAATGCAGCGTATCCAGTCGCTGACGAAGGGTGTCGAGGTTGATCTGGATGCGTCTTTACAGGAAGACGATGAATGAGTGGGAGGCAATCGACCGCTCTGACTATCAATGGTTGGGCGGTCTTCGCTCACCCATTATTTCTGGAACAGCTTGAAACCCTGGCAAGGCAAGTCGAAAGCCTTAAGGAAAAAAATCCTGAGGGGTTCACCAAGAAAAATGCCACCAAGCGGTTAGCTGCGATTGCCAAGCTGGCTTTCGAGGTCATCCCGCAGGACCCTACAAAACCGGATTTCCGGCAGGGGGGCACGCTTGGTGAGGATTACAAGCACTGGTTCCGTGCGAAGTTCTTTCAGCAATACCGGTT
Source organism: Alcanivorax sp. HI0007 (assembly GCF_001635525.1). Classification (NCBI taxonomy): domain Bacteria; kingdom Pseudomonadati; phylum Pseudomonadota; class Gammaproteobacteria; order Oceanospirillales; family Alcanivoracaceae; genus Alcanivorax; species Alcanivorax sp. HI0007. Next base: position 1,030 of record NZ_LWEJ01000137.1, on the reverse strand, counting down.
GTTCTTTCGCTACCACGCCTCAAGCAAGGTTATTGTCTATGCTTGGGTCAATGATGAAGGCACCAAGCGGGCGTATGAGAGCTCCGATGATGCCTACCGGGTTTTCCGCAAGATGTTGAAAAGTGGCCACCCTCCCGATGATTGGGATCAGCTTTTGATCGAAGTAAGACGGGATGAGCAGAGTCAGGAAGCCATGCGTTCCCTAGCCGAGCAAGCCCAAAATCAGGACATGGGTTACTGATCTTCTTTGCCGTTGTTTCGAGTTCGCAAATCCTCTTGATGGTGTAGGGTTTTGCCATCCCGAATATGTATAAGAAGAGTTTGTACACCAACCTGAAGTGGGCTGATCGACTAACTGATTCTGTGGAGAATCAGTCCTTTTTGTAAATGACGGTCACTTTGCCGGCAGGTTTGTTCTTGCCTATCTCATAATCAGGGTTGAAAGTGGCGAGGTTATGAGCGGCGATGCCAATCACTGAGGCAAAGCCAGTAACCTGGGTAAAGCCAGTCGGGATAGCGAAGCTGGCTAAGGAGGCCGCTCTGTATTCTGTGTACACGCGGCAACGTAGCCCTTTTTTTTCAATGGCTCCCTCGACTTTATTTACCACGGAGCTGATGTTCTTGATCGCGACAATTTGAAAGGAAGCTTTCTTGGCAATGAGTTCGGAGAGCTTTTCAGTAGTGATGTCTTCGGAGGTGTATTTTTCGATGTCAATATCTTTGCTCATTGAGTTGTCCTAGTTTGAGGAGATGATAAAACGGGCAGATTCGCTGCCCGTTCTAGTCAGCGACTGGGTCTTATTGAAGTATGATCAAAGCTCCGCTATTTGCTGTAGGGCATCTTCATAAGCAAATAGTGTGTCGAAGTTTTCGTTGTAAATTAGGTAGAGGGCGGACTGTATGTTCTCGTGTGGCGTTTCTTCGATGGTATCTTTGAATATGTTGGTATGATGCATGCTTCCGGAAAGCACCATGAAGCTTTCGTCCTCCATTACCACCCAGTCAATGGTTTCAAAGGCCCTGGCTCCTT
>NZ_LWEJ01000136.1:0-226 GCF_001635525.1 Alcanivorax sp. HI0007 | reverse complement strand
ATCTGAAACGGGTGCCGCTACGTGATGCCCTGAACCTGCTATTGACTGCGGATCAGCGCAAGCAGCTGCAAAGGGATATGCCGGAGGCGATCACCATCCCCACCGGACGACGGGTGTTGCTGGATTACACGGGGGAAACCGTGGTTCTGGCGGTCAAGTTGCAGGAATTGTTTGGCCTTACCCGCTTGCCAGCCATTGCCGGAGGAAAGCGGACCATCAGCGCCCA
>NZ_LWEJ01000135.1:0-246 GCF_001635525.1 Alcanivorax sp. HI0007 | reverse complement strand
GACGCCAGCGCCAGGGAGTGGCAACAACGCTTCACCCGGTTACTGGATGACCTGTTCGCCCCGGTGGACGAAACCGACCAGACCCTGGATGCGGGTCTGCGCGACGCCCTCAACGACTGGCTGGCGGCCTGCGCCGAAGCGGATTTTGACAGCGTCCTGCCTCTCACCGTGGCCCGCCGCCCGCTGCTCGATGCCCTCAACGCGGAAGGCCTGTCGCAACGGTTCATGGCCGGGCGCATCAACGTC
>NZ_LWEJ01000134.1:0-207 GCF_001635525.1 Alcanivorax sp. HI0007 | reverse complement strand
GGTATCATTCTGATCACGCAGCACCAGAGACAATGCATTACTGTTATCAACGGTGCCGCCGCCGCCAGTGGCGTCGCCCAGGGTTTCAAAGTTCACAATAGCCCGAGCGTCAGAGTCCGGAATACCAGCAATCAGCTGACCAGCGCCCTCTACATCTCCGGCTCGCAGAACAATGGTCGCCACCCCATTCGCGTCCGTCAGCGCGGT
>NZ_LWEJ01000133.1:0-270 GCF_001635525.1 Alcanivorax sp. HI0007 | reverse complement strand
TGGAAGCGGATATCGACGAACTGGAAAAACAGTACGCCGACCTGGAAGAGATCTGGCAAGCAGAAAAGGCCGCCTTGCAGGGAGCCCAGGAATACAAGGCAGAACTGGAACAGGCCCGTGTCGAGCTGGAACAGGCCCGTCGCGCCGGAGATCTGAATCGCATGTCCGAGCTGCAGTACGGGGTTATCCCGGAACTGGAGAAGCGGGTGCAGGCGGCCCAGGACCAGGAAGAGCAGCAGTCGCAGACCGAGAACCAGTTGCTGCGCAACA
>NZ_LWEJ01000132.1:0-26057 GCF_001635525.1 Alcanivorax sp. HI0007 | reverse complement strand
CGTGCCCTCTGCGGCTTTCGCTTTGCGAGCAAAGCGCCAACAGGTGGTGGTAACCGGCGGGGGAGGCGTGGCCAGACACCATAAAAAAGGCCCCGCTCTGTTGAGCGAGGCCTTTTGTATGGTGCCCGGAGGCGGAATCGAACCACCGACACGGGGATTTTCAATCCCCTGCTCTACCGACTGAGCTATCCGGGCAATCAGGGCGCGTATTAAAGCGGCTAGAGCCGGGGGCGTCAAGGGATGCGCGTTTATTTGTTCGCATCGTGAGCAGGGGGAACGTAACCCTCCGCTTTTTCATAGTTTTCGTTGTTCAGAAAACGATCACGTTGTTCATCCAGGAAGCGTTTCGCTTCCGGGTCCATCACGTTCAGGTGTTTTTCGTTGATCAGCATGGTCTGCTCATGCAGCCATTCCTGCCACGCCTGCTTCGATACGTTGTCGTAGATGTCCTGGCCCTTGGGACCGGGGAAGGGCGGGCGTGCCAGCCCTTCCTGCTCGCTCTGGTATTTTCGGCAGAAAACCGTGCGACTCATAACGTCTCCGTGATACGGCGTTTGTGTGGCGAGACTATAACATGCTGGTCTGGCGGGGTGTGTCGAGTCGGCCCAGCAGTTTTTTTACCGGGGCGGCGAGCCCCAGTTCCCCGGGGGCGGCCGGGTTCACCCAGCGGCCATTGTTGTCGCCGGTGCCGACCACCTCCACCCGGATCTCCCGGGGGGAGATATCCAGGTGGAAATGACTGAACGTATGGCGAAACTCCGTCAGGAGCTGAGGTGTACCACTGGCCCGCAAGGCCCGTTGTTTCAGGGCGTTTTCGACATCGTCGCTCTGCTCCGTCTGGGGGAAGCACCAGAGGCCGCCCCAGATGCCCTGTGACGGGCGGGGTTCCAGCCAGACCCGACCTTCGTGGTCACGAAGAATCAGCATGATGGTGGTGCGTACCGGCAGCGCTTTTTTGGGTTTCTTGCCGGGGTAATCCTGGGGATTGCCGTTGCCATGGGCGAGGCAGTGGGGCTGCAGTGGGCAGGCACCACAGTTCGGGGTGCCACGGGTGCAGACGGTGGCGCCCAGATCCATCATCGCCTGGGTGTAATCGGCCAGCCGTTCATGTGGCGTGTAGTGCTCGGCCAGCTCCCAGAGACGGTTTTCCACCGGCTTCTTGCCGGGCCATCCCTCTACCGCGTGCAGCCTTGCGAGGACCCGTTTCACGTTGCCGTCGAGGATGGCGGCACGAACCCCGCGGCTCTGGGCGAGAATGGCGCCGGCGGTGGAGCGGCCGATGCCGGGCAGGGCGGATACCTCTTCAACGGTATGCGGGAAATCGCCATCATGCTCACTCACCAGCACCTGGGCGCATTTGTGCAGGTTGCGGGCGCGGGCGTAGTAGCCAAGGCCCGTCCACAGGTGGAGCACTTCGTCCTGGGCGGCACTGGCCAGGCTGTGTACATCCGGGAAGCGTTCCATGAACCGCTGGAAGAAAGGAATTACGGTGGCAACCTGGGTCTGTTGCAGCATGATTTCCGAGATCCACACCTGATAGGGCGTGCGCGGGTGTTGCCAGGGCAGGCTCTGGCGTCCGTACTGGTCGTACCAGGTCAGCACAGCGGCGCTGAAAGTGGCGGGATCGATGGGGGAAGGACTGGGCATGCCGCGAGTTGTACCCGGAAACACCGGGCAGGGCAAGCGCGTCGGTGTGTTTGCAGCGGAAGAGGCCGGAGCGTGCGAGGGTCGCTCCGGCCGGGTGCGGACGGAAATTAATTGAACAGCTTTTTCAGGCCGTCCTTGATTTGCTTGTCCACTTCTTCCTTGGCCTTTTTCTTGGCGGCATCCTTGATCACTTCCTCGGCGGTGTCGCCTTCACCCTCGATGCCCAGCTTATCCTTGATTTTCTCCTGGGCAGCCTTGGCAGCAACCTGTTTGCCGATGTCCTTGAAACCGTCTTTGTCCGGGCCACACCACTTGGCGGGGCTGCCAGCCAGGTTGCCTTCACAGCGCAAGGGCCAGGTGGTGCCTTGCAGATACTTGGATGTTCCCAGTTCCGGGGACTGCATGCCGATTTTCAGGTCAAAATCCTGGTTGAGGATATTCATCCAGCCGTTACCGGTGATTTCGCCTTTGCTGAGAACCGCATCCAGACTGTCCAGGTAGGCCACGTTCTTCTCCAGACGGGCCTTGGTGGTCAGGTCCACGATCTTGGTGTCCTCAGACAGGGCGCTGGGCAGTTTGCCGGACTCCTGGTTGGGTATCAGAGCCGTCGCCAGGCCCTGGAACTGGCCCAGCATGTCGTTCACTCCGCCAACCAGCGTCTGGTAGAGGTTCAGGCCGCGCACAGTGGCGTCAGCCAGGGAGATATCGATGTTGCCTTTCGCGGAATCCATCAGGGCTTTTTCGCTGTTGCCGCTGGCGCTGTAAGTGCCGTTCATGGCGAATACGCCCTTACCGAGATCGTCTCCCAACGCCATTTGCACCAGCGGCTGGATCTGCACACTGGTAACGGTGTTGCTGGCGGTGATTTTGGGCGTATTCCCGGAGGCATCCAGTTTGCCCTTGGCGCTGAAGCTGCCGCCCAGGGTTTCGCCGCTGGCTTCGCTAAGCTGCAGCACGCCGTTGTTGGCCGTCACGGCAAACTTCATATTCTTTGCATCGATGGTGTCGTATTTAAGGCTGCCGATGCGCAATTTGCCATCCAGCACCAGCGGTCGAAGGGTGTCTACCGGTATCAATTCCGCGGTCGACAGGTTGGCGGTGCCGCCTTCCTTGCCGCCCCCTGCCGCTGCAGTGGCGGGCTCGCCGGAGGAGGGGGGCATGTAGCCGTCCAGGGTGATCTGGTCCAATGCCAGATCGAAGACAATCTTGCCGCTCTCCAGGCTGGCCAGGCCGGCGCTGCCGCTGAGGGTGCTGTCATCCAGTGTGATTTTCAGCGGATTGGCCATGATGCTACCGGGCTCACCCCCCAGAGAGGTTTCCATGGCGATGTTGCTGAGCGCCTTGCTGTCGGTGGTTTCAATGGGCGCTTCGCCGATGGCTTCCAGCACCTTGTTGGCATCAAAGGAGGCGGTGGCCAGTTTGCCGCTGAGCTGCATGTCGCCGGTGAGCGCGGTGATATCGATATTGCCGCGGGTTTCGGTGCCGGCGGCGGTGAGCAGCAGATCCTTGATGGAGACGGTGTCCTCGTTGAGATTCACGTCGAGCTTCTGCTCCAGATGAACATCCACCGGCATGGTGGTGGCGCCGGCAATGTTGGCGTCCAGTGTCATCGGGTCGAGGATGAAGTGGTTGGCGTCAAGATTGGCGTTCAGGGTGGTATCCAGATTCAGGTCCACGCGCATGTCGCTCTGGTCCTGATAACGCAGGGACATCTGAAGCGGGAAAGCCTCGTCCAGATTGACGTCCTGGGCGTTCAGGTTGAAGTGTTCCACCACGATATCGGTGCCATCGGCAGTGTTGCGATAGCGAACCTTGCCGTCGGTGATGGCCACGCTGGGGATGGTCAGGGGGATATCCAGACTGCTGTTTTCTCCTTCCGGGTCGGCGGGGGTTTCTTCCGGCGTTTCTTCCGCTGTGGTTTGCGGGCCAATCTGCTCCCAGTTGGCGCCATCAGGCCCTTCGACGAGGTTCACATCCAGGCCAGCCAGCGTGATGCCGTCCATTTCAACCTGACCGTAAAGAAGGGGGAGGACCGCAACACTGACGCTGGCCGCGTCGAGGGCCGCGAACAGTTCTTCCTCGTCAGCAATGCGCGCCTCGGTCCTGCCCAGGCTGACACCCAGGGAGGGCCAGAATTGCCAGGCAAGGTCGCCCTGGATATCCAGGGTGAGGTTGGCCTGCTCCCTGGCCTGCTTTTCAATTTCCGGTTTGAACTCGTTGGGATCAATGACCTGGGTGATCACAAAAACGGCAATGGCCAATAGCAAAATGATGGCAAAAAATGTGATCAGCAAAATTTTTACGAGGCGTCCCATGGAGCTCTCCTTGCGTGTTGGCCGATGGATCGGGATTATACCAGTCGGAAATAACTGACCATAACTTAGCATTGATGGTATGTGTTTAGGGGAAGGGCCTTTGCAAAAGTTCCAAATTTCAGTGTTGACGCTCCTGTTGATGTGGTTCGGCCTGGCGACGGCCGCCCAGGACAGGACGGTGGCGCTGAGCAATGCCGGGGATAAGGTATTGCTGGGCGAACACATGCAGATACTGGAAGATCCGGAAGGCGACTGGACCCTGGATCAGGTGCGGGATCAGTTTGCCAGTCGCTTTCGTGCCAGTGAAAGCAGTGCCCTGAACTTCGGCTTTACCCGCAGTACCTTCTGGCTGCGCATTGCGGTGGATACGTCCGGTGTGGAGGGCAGCTGGTTTCTGGTGGAACGCCACCCGATCCTGGATGAGCTAACGCTTTATGCCCCTGACGACCAGGGCAATTACATCGCCCAGGCAGTGGGCGATACCCGGGGTTTTGGTCAGCGACCGATGAATCACCGGGCCTTCGTGTTTGCACTGGACACTGACGAGCCTGGTGTCAAAGAGTATTACCTGAAAGTGCGCGGCAAGGGCGCGCTGAACATGATGCCGGTGTTGTTCAGCGCCAAAGGGCTGGTGGAATTTACTTACCTTGAGCAATTGATGCAGGGCCTGTTTTACGGTTCATTGGGCATCATGCTGGTCTATAACCTGCTGCTCTACCTCTCTCTGCGTGACAATGTGCACCTGCATTTCGTTATGTTTCTGGGCGGCGTGATTTTCTTCAATATCAATGTCAGTGGCTTCGGCTTGCAATACCTCTGGCCGGAAACGCCCGGGATTAATGAATACTTCTGGCTAAGTACCTATGTGATTGCATTGGCGCTGGCTCTGTATTCCCGACAATTCCTGCAACTGGCCCAGCGCTTCCCCCGATATGACCGCCTGCTCAAGCACTACCTGATCATGATTGGTGGGGCGTTCCTGCTGCAGTGGTTGATGGAGCCGCCCTGGACCTACCACCTCTCTACCGCGGTTGCGTTGCTGACCATTGTGCTGTTCAGCTGGCTGGGCTGGATGGTCTGGCGACAAGGGTTTCGGGTGGCACGGCTCTATGTGCTGGCATGGTCCGTATTTCTTCTGACGATATTCCTGTTCGCCATGGGGAACCTGGGGTTGATGCCCTACAGTGTGTTTGTGCCGTATCTGCCGCACTTTGGCGCTCTTTGGGTGGTGGTAATGCTGTCCCTGGCCCTGGGGGATCGCATTCGCTTTCTGGAAACCGAGCGCAAGCAACTTGCCCATGAGGCCCAGCAGAACCTGGAGCGCCACCTGGCGGATATCGAGCAGATGAACCAGGACAAGTCCATGTTCCTGCAGTACATCAGTCATGAGCTCAATACACCGATCAACTGGATTGGGGCGGCGGACTCCCTGGGCCAGGATGCCAGGGGCGACCAGGAGGTGGATGTCTGGGCCATGGTGCGCAAGGGGCAGAGGCGGCTGACAGGCATTGTCAGTACCTCGCTGCGCTATTTTGATTTGTCTGACCGGAATCAGCCGCCCCCGGTGAGTAACTGTCAGCCCATGTGGGTGCTGGATGCGATTCTGCGTGAACAGACGGCCAGGATTGAGAAAAGCGGCGTTGCCGTGCGCAACCGGGTATCACCGAACTTGCGGGTCAATGCCAGTGAGGGGGAATTGCAGGAGGTATTGTCCATTGGTCTGGATAATGCGCTGCGTTTCAGTGCCGAAGGCGACAGTGTGGATATATCCAGTGAAGTGGACGTGCCCGGTGGTTACGCGGAAATTCGCATTCAGGATGAGGGCAAGGGCGCGACCGCGGAGCAGCTTGAACATATCCTCGAGCCGTTCTTCGTCATGGGCTCGCGCCACCACGAGGAAGGGTTTGGCCTTTCCCTGGCCATGGCCAGGGTGATGATTGAGCAGGTGGACGGCCAGTTGTGGGCGGAAAGCCCCGGCCCCGGTCAGGGATTTACCCTGCATATCCGGTTGCCGCTTTCGGACATGCAGGCACCGCGGGCCTAGCCCTGACAGCCCATCAGCGTGTCGGGCCGCATTCCCTGGGCATGGCCAGAATGGCCCCCAGTTGCTGGCCGATCAGACGCAGGAAGTCCTTGCCGACGCCCCGGCCCCGGGTGGCCGGGTGTACCACCACCCAGTCCAGCTCGGGCCGGTCTTCTTCTACCAGCGCCACCGCCACGCGCTTGCCGTTGAAATGGGCGGCAAACAAGCGTTTGCCCCCGGCGGCCACCGCCGCGTCCAGTTTTTCCCGGTATTGCGGGTCATCGCGCAGTACCTGATCGAAGGTGGCGGCCTGCTCCGGCGACAGGGGGTGGGATTCGGCACTGATCGGCATGGAATTGCTCCGCTGGTTAGGCTCTGTCAGGGTGCGTATAATAACTGGCCCACTGCCCTGGGTAACCCCTGGAGATAGAGATGAGCAAGCGCAGCGCCACTGTTGAGCGCAACACCCTGGAAACCCAGATCCAGGTCTCCATCAATCTGGATGGCACCGGCCAGTGCAAACTGGATACCGGGCTGCCGTTCCTGGAGCACATGCTGGACCAGGTGGCCCGCCATGGCCTGGTGGATATCGAGATCAACGCCAAGGGCGATTTGCACATCGATGCCCACCACACGGTGGAAGACATCGGTATTACCCTGGGTCAGGCATTTACCAAAGCCATTGGCGACAAGAAAGGGGTGCGCCGTTACGGCCATGCCTATGTGCCACTGGATGAAGCCCTGTCCCGCGTGGTGCTGGACCTGTCAGGCCGTCCCGGCCTGGAGATGTTCGTGGACTTTACCCGGGGCAGCATCGGCGGCTTCGATGTGGACCTGTTCTACGAATTCTTCCAGGGGCTGGTCAACCACGCCATGATTACCCTGCACATTGATAACCTGCGCGGCAAAAACGCCCACCACCAGGCAGAGACCGTGTTCAAGGCCTTTGGCCGTGCCCTGCGCATGGCGGTGGAGCCGGACCCGCGCATGAGCGGCATTACCCCGTCCACCAAGGGCACCCTCAGCGAAAGCGAGTAACCGTAGCGTATGAGTGAAGTAGTAGCCGTCATTGATTACGGCATGGGTAATCTGCACTCCGCCGGCAAGGCGCTGGAGAAGGTTGCCAGTGGTCAGCAGATCGTGATTACCGGTGATCCGGCCCAGGTACGAGCCGCCGACCGCGTGGTGTTTCCCGGTGTGGGTGCCATCCGGGACTGTATCGCCGTGCTGCGCGAAACCGGCCTGGATCAGGCCATTCTGGATGTGATTGCTGCCGGCAAGCCGGTGCTGGGTATCTGTGTGGGCATGCAGGCCCTGATGGCGCGCAGTGAGGAAAACAACGGCGTCGAGTGCCTGGGCGTATTTGACGGCCAGGTCACTTTTTTCGGGGAGCTGCAGAGCGATACCGGTGGCCGCCTGAAGGTGCCCCACATGGGCTGGAATCAGGTGCAGCAGGGTATGGCGCATCCCATGTGGGCCGGCATTGCCGATAACACCCGTTTTTACTTCGTGCACAGCTATTGCGTTACCGGGCTGGCCGATGAGGAAGTGGCGGGCCGTTGTGACTACGGTCTGAGTTTTGCGGCGGCGGCGACCATAAAGAATGTTTTTGCGGTGCAGTTTCATCCGGAAAAAAGCGCCGATGCGGGCCTGACCCTGCTGGAAAATTTTCTGCGCTGGCGGCCCTGATACAGCGGCAGAACCGCGTCAGCACAAACCACTATTTCCTGTGCTGCCCTTCTGCGAGGGCAGCCTTCGTTTTGAGACCTAGCTATGCTTTTGATTCCCGCCATTGATCTGAAAGACGGTAAATGTGTACGCCTGAAGCAGGGGCGCATGGAAGACGATACGGTGTTTTCCGATGACCCGGTGGCGGTGGCCAGCCACTGGGTGGAGCGCGGTGCCCGTCGTCTGCATCTGGTGGACCTGAACGGTGCCTTTGCCGGTGAGCCGGTGAATGGCGACATCGTCAAGGCGATTGCCAAGGCCCACCCGGATCTGCCGATCCAGATCGGTGGCGGTATTCGCAGTCCGGAAATCATCCAGGCCTATCTGGATGCCGGGGTGCAGTGGGTCATTATCGGCACCAAGGCGGTCAATGAGCCGCAGTTCGTCAAGGAAATGTGCCAGCAGTTCCCCGGCCACATCATCGTTGGTTTAGACGCCAAGGATGGCAAGGTCGCCACCGATGGCTGGGCCAATGTGACCGATGTGGATGTGATTGATCTGGCCAAACAGTTCGAGAACGATGGTGTCTCTGCCATCGTCTATACCGATATCAGCCGTGACGGCATGCTGCAGGGCGTCAATGTGGACGCCACCGTGCGACTGGCCCAGTCCATGTCCATCCCGGTAATTGCTTCCGGCGGCATCACCAATCTGGATGACGTGCGTCACCTGTGCGCGGTGGCGGACCAGGGCATCAGTGGTGCCATCACCGGCCGAGCCATCTACGAAAACACCCTGGACTTCGGCGAAGGCCAGGCTCTGTCCGACGAACTGACCAGCGCCTGACAGGAACGCATTATGGGCTTAGCCAAACGCATTATTCCGTGTCTCGATGTGGATGCCGGTCGGGTGGTCAAGGGCGTCCAGTTTGTGGATATCCGCGACGCCGGTGACCCGGTGGAGATTGCCAAGCGCTATAACGACGCCGGCGCTGACGAGATTACCTTTCTGGATATCACCGCCAGTCATCAGGAGCGTGACACCACCCTGCACACGGTGGAGCAGATCGCCAGCCAGGTGTTTATCCCCCTCACCGTGGGCGGCGGCGTAAGGACTCTGGAAGATATCCGTAATCTGCTCAATGCCGGTGCCGACAAGGTGGGTATCAATTCGGCGGCAGTGCAGAATCCGGAATTTGTCCGTGAGGCGGCGGAGCGTTTCGGGTCCCAGTGCATCGTGGTGGCCATTGATGCCAAGAAGGTCAGTGCCGAGAGCGAGACCAATCGCTGGGAAATCTTCACCCATGGTGGCCGCAAGCCCACCGGGCTGGATGCGGTGGCCTGGGCCAGGAAGATGACCGACTACGGTGCCGGCGAGATCCTGTTGACCAGCATGGACCGGGATGGCACCAAGAACGGTTTTGATATTGCCCTGACCCGCGCCATCGCCGACGCGGTGCCGGTGCCGGTGATTGCGTCCGGCGGGGTCGGCAACCTGCAGCATCTGGTAGACGGCGTGGTACAGGGCGGTGCCGATGCGGTGCTGGCGGCATCCATTTTCCACTTCGGCGAGTATTCCGTGCAGGAGGCCAAGCAGTTCATGCAGGCCGCCGGTGTGGAGATGCGCCTGGACTAGCGTCCGCGATACTTCCCCGGCGCGTGCCGCCTGGCGCGCTGGCGCTTTGCTGGCAGCGTCAATCTTTCGGTTGCCCTTACCCTTTGTCTTGCGAGCAAAGCGCCAACGGATATAGGTCGGGAAACGTCAGACCCGGGTGGCATATGCGTCAACCTAGCCGCTTTGTACTGGATGGCGGTGAAATCCTGTTCTACTCTCGAGGTTTTACCAAGAATAATACCTCGGGAGAGTGGCAATGGGTTCCAATGCGCTAATCGATGTCGGCCTGCCGGTATCGCTGTTTCTGATTATGGTGGGGATGGGGATGACCCTGACCCCCAAGGACTTCCGTGAAGTCGTCATTGCCCCCCGCGGCACCTTCTTTGGTCTGCTGGCCCAGATTCTCCTGTTACCCATCATTGCCCTGGGTGTGGCGCTGGCTTTGGACCTGTCCCCGGCACTGGCGGTGGGCCTGATCGTCATTGCTGCCTGCCCTGGTGGCACGACGTCCAACCTTTTCGTCTATCTGGGTCGCGGTGACGTGGCCCTGTCCATTGTGCTGACAGTGCTGGCCAGCCTGATTACCATTGTTACCCTGCCGGCCTTTACCGGCTGGGCACTGGAGCGCTTCCAGGATGCGGACAAGGTGCTGGAGCTGCCGGTATTGCGCACCATCATCACCCTGTTTGTGATTATCCTGCTGCCGGTGGCCATCGGCATGACCCTTCGCCATTTCCGCCAGGACTGGGCGGAAAAAGGGGAGAAGGCCGTGGGGCTGCTGGGCCTGCTGGTGTTGGTGGCAGTCATCGTGTTGCTGATGGTGGAGCTGGGTGAGGAAGCCCTGGAGCTGTTCCGCAAGGCGGGGTTGTCGGCGATGATTCTGAATGTTGCCGGCCTGCTGCTGGGTCTGGTCGGCGGGCGCCTGATCGGCCTGAGCCGGGACCAGGCCTTTACCGTGGCCATCGAGCTGGGCATCAAGAATGGCACACTCGGGTTGATGGTGACCCTGACCCTGTTGCATTCGGAAGCCATGTCGGTGCCATCGGCGGTTTACGGGGTGCTGATGTTTGTTTTCGGTTTCCTGATGATCGGTTTTGCCCGGCTTACCGGGATTGGCAAGGGTCAGGTGACCCCGTAACCGGGTTCACGATCCGGCGTGGCTACCGTCACCGGTGGTGGCGGTATCCAGAGCCGGGGTTTCCAGCAGGGACGAGACGGGCACCACCTCAATGCCGGCATCGTCCATCAATGGCAATACCTGCTGCAGATAGTGCACGGTTTCCGGATAGGGGTGGCCGATGGCAATGGCCTGGCCCCGTTCACGGGCCAGGCGGATCAGTTTGTTGAACTGGTCGTTGATCTTGACCAGATTGCGATCGTTATCCAGAAAGATGTCACGACTGGCGTTGGCCAGTCCCTGTTGCCGGGCTATCCGCTGGGCCACCGAGCGGCCACTGGTGCGGCTGTCTACAAAGAACAGCTGGTGGGCTTTCAGTTCCGCCATCAACCAGCCCATGGGCTCAGGCTGTTCGGTGAATGCACTGCCCATGTGATTGTTCAGGCCCCGGGCCTGGGGGATCTGGCTGAGAGACTGACGCACCGTATCCAGCAGTTCTTGTTCGCTGATTCCCAGCCGCAGGCCGCCGCGATCCAGGCGGATGTGGTCTCCGGCATCCATGGGCATGTGCACCAGTACTTCCTTGCCGGCCAGACTGGCGCGTTCGGCCAGCTTGCGGCCATGGGGGGAATAGGGAATTACGGCACAGGTAACCGCTGCCGGAAGGTCGGCAATGGCCTGGCCGTGGTGACGGTGATAGCCCAGGTCATCAATGATGATGGCGATGCGCGGCTTTGCCGTGGCTGCGGTGACTGCCAGCAGCAGCACCAGAGCGGTTGCGAAACGGCGCATCAGCGGCCTTCGTTGCTGCGGGCCAATACCACGCCTTTCAGCACGGACAGCGCCTGCGCCAGGGCATAATCCTCCTGGGCCAGCGACTGGCGCTTGCCATCGTTTTGGCTCTCGCCGTTTTCATTGTTCAGGTGGCGTGGCAGGTCGGCTTCCCGTACCTGCATGTCTTCACGGACTTCCAGTTTGGTGACCACATCCACGACAATATCCGGTTCAATGCCTTCGGCCTGGATGGAACGTCCATCGGGCGTGTAGTAACGGGCGGTGGTCAGCTTCAGGGCCTTGTCTTTGCTCAGCGGCAGCACGGTCTGCACCGAGCCCTTGCCGAAGGTGCGATTGCCTACCACGATGGCGCGGCCCTGATCCTGCAGGGCACCGGCAACAATTTCCGAGGCGGACGCGCTGCCGCCGTTCACCAGCACCACCATGGGCATGCCATTCAGGCGATCGCCGGGTTTGGCATTGAAGTCACTTCGGCTGCTTTGCTCACGGCCCTGTGTGTAGACAATCAGGCCGCTGTCCATGAACAGGTCGGCCACTTCCACGGCGCCGCCAAGAACACCGCCGGGGTTGTTGCGCAGGTCCAGCACCAGGCCGCGCAATGTATCTTCCTTGGCCAGCTTGTCCAGTGCCTTGCGGGCATCGTCGCCGGTGTTGTTCTGGAACTGGGAAATCCGCAAATAGCCCATTCCCGGTTCCAGCATGCGTGATTTGACGCTGTGCAGCTGGATCTTGTCGCGTGTGAGGGTGACCTGATGCGGTTTTTCGTCCCCCTCGCTAAGCACCATCAGTTCGATCTCCGAGCCGACCTCGCCGCGCATCAGCTCCACCGCTTCGCCCAGCGTCAGGCCTTTCACAAACGTCTCGTCGATTTTCAGGATCAGGTCGCCGGCCTGGATGCCGGCCTTGCTGGCCGGGGAGCCGTCCACCGGGGTGACGACCTTGACGAAGCCGTCTTCCATGGTGACTTCGATACCCAGGCCGCCGAACTCGCCTGTGGTGGTGACCTGCAGATCGTCGAACTGATCCGGTGTCAGGTAGCTGGAGTGGGGGTCCAGTTCATAGAGCATGCCGCGAATCGCTGACTCCAGCAGTTCCCGGTCATCCACTTCATCAATGTAGGCGCCACGAATACGCTCCATCACTTCGGCAAAGGCACGCAGTTCATCCACCGGTACACCTTGCTGACGGGCCTGTTGATCCAGTGCCGGGTCTTCAGCGTGAAGCAGGGTAAGGGGGGCGGCGGACAATAATGCTGTCACCATGGCGGTGCGCAGAAAAGAGAAGGTCGGCGTTGGCATTCAGAATCCCCGGCAGGCACGCGGTCTCAGTGGGCGTGCTTTAATCGTTTGTGTTGTGGGCCAGTGGCGGCAGTGTAACACGGCGATTACACCAGCGTGTGGGGTTCACCGCCTTGCCCCGATGGCGTATCTCGAAGTACAGACCGCTGGCGCGGTTGCCGCCGGAATTGCCGGCCAGAGCCAGGCTATCCCCGGCGGATACCCATTCGCCCACTTCCCGCAGCAGGCTCTGGTTATAGCCGTACAGCGTCAGGTAACCATTGCCATGATCGACAATGGTGAGCAGGCCGTAGCCGCGCAACCAGTCAGCGAACACGACCCGCCCGGCGTAGACCGCCCGTACCGGTGTGCCGGCAGGGGCATTGAGGATCACGCCCTGCCAGCGCAGGGCGCCTTCGCGGGCACTGTTATAGCGGGTGCCGATGCTGCCCTGTACCGGCCATGGGAGCTTGCCGGCCAACTTGCCGAAGGGTTTGCCGCCCAGGTCCGCGGGGATGTCGTCCAGACTGCGCTGCATGTCTGAAAGCAGTTTTTCCAGCTGTTGCTGGTCCCGCTTGAGTTGGCTGAGGCTTGTGCTGCGGTCGTCCAGTGAGCGGTTCAGGCTGGCCAGGGTCTGCTGACGGTTTTTCTGGGCTTCCTGCAACTTGTTCGCGTGCTGTTGCATTTCGCTTCGTTTGTCGAGCATTGTCCGGCGGGCCTGTTCCACGCGCAGACTGACCGCCATCAGCTCATCCAGTTCTCCATTAACCTGCTGCAAGCGCTGGCTGCGGGCACGCTGGTAGTATTCCTGGTAGCGCAGCAGGCGGGCAATCTGGTCCGGTTGCTCCTGGTTGAGGAGCAGTTTGATGCGTTCCTGGCGACCGGCCTGGTAGCTGGCACGAACGGTTTTGGCCAGCCAGCGGAGCTGGGTCTGTTTTTCCCGGGCCAGCTGAGCCTGTTCCTGTTCCAGTTCTGCCAACCGCTGGCGGGCCTTGTCGGCCTGTTGTTCCAGACTGCGTTGTTCCCGGGACAGACGACTGATGCGCAGCTCTGCCTCACGCAGATCAGCCTGAACCGAATCCCGCTCGCGAAGTTCCCGGTTCTGGGCAGCACTGAGTTCGCTGATGCGTTCCTTGAGCTGCTTCAGTTCGGCTTTGGACGGCGCACTCTCGCCCCAGGCCAGGGCGGGTAGAAGGAGTAACAGCAGTAATCCGGGGCGCATGGTTTTACCTTACCCCCTTGCGGGTGTGTATACTTGGCGCCGATTTTCCGTCGGCGCGGGACTGTCCAATTTTCTGCACAGCCTCGCCCATTGCCACTGATTCGGGGTTCCAATGAGCCAATTGCTTGAATTTGCCAGTAACCATTACCTTCTGGTGTCCGCCTTCTTTCTGCTGTGGGCCGTTTTCTTTGTGCTTGAGTCCCGCCGTGGCGGCAAGGCTCTGAGTCCTCAGCTGGCCACCAATCTGGTGAACCAGAAGGATGCGGTGATTGTCGACCTGCGCGACAGCGATGAGTTTCGTGCGGGTCATATCGCCGGCAGCATCAATATTCCTGCCAGCCAGGCCCTTGAGCGTATTGCAGAACTGGAAAAATACAAGGACAAACCCATTATTCTGACTTGTGATATGGGTGCCAAGGCCTCACATCTAGGTCGTCAGCTGCGCGGCAAGGGCTTTGTGGAGCTCTATCGCATCCAGGGCGGGCTCAATGCCTGGCGTGGTGCCAGCCTGCCCGTGGTGAAGGGGTAGGCATGGCTAAGGTCGAGCTTTATACCACAGGTTGGTGCCCGTTCTGCATTCGTGCCAAGCAGTTGCTTAACAGCAAGAATGTGTCGTACCAGGAAACGGATGTGGACCGTCAGCCGGACCAGCGCGCAGTCATGATGCAGCGCGGTGGGGCGCGCACGGTGCCACAGATCTTTATTGATGATCGCCCCATCGGCGGTTGTGATGAACTTTACGCTCTGGAGCGCGCAGGGGAGCTGGATACGCTGCTCGGTGCCAATTCGGGGGAGTCGGGAACACGGTAACAGGAGAAAAAAGATGGCCGAACAACAACAGGTTTTCCAGCTGCAGCGCATTTATCTGAAAGACGCGTCGTTTGAGTGCCCGGGCGCCCCGCAGGTGTTTCTGGAAGAGTGGAAACCCAAGGTCAACGTACAGCTGAACAACGGTGCCCGCCGCATTGGTGAGACCGATGAATTCGAAGTGGAGTTGACCGTTACCGTCACCGCCAAGGATGAGAAGGAAGAAAAAACCTTCTATCTGGCAGAAGTGAAGCAGGCCGGTATCTTCACCGTAAAGGGTGTGGAAGGCGAAGAACGGGCCCAGCTGCTGGGTGCCTACTGTCCGAACCTGTTGTTCCCTTACGTACGCGAAGTGGTCTCGGATCTGGTCGCCAAGGGCTCCTTCCCGCAGATGGTGCTGCAGCCCATTAACTTCGATGCCCTGTACCAGCAGCAACGCCAACAGCAGGCAAAAGCGCAGGCGGAAGCTGAGGGTGAGACGGTGCAGTAACTGCAATTAATAGTTAATAATGAATAATTAATAACTCCGCGGGGGTAATCCTCGCTGCTTTTGAACGCAAGAGGCCGCGTCCATGGTTTGGGCGCGGCCTCTTGTGCTTCGGGCTAGTATANAGCGGGATCGCGCCGTTATTAATTATTAACTATTAATTATTCACTGCCCCTATGTAGTCCAACTGCCGCCACGCCTCATACAACGTTATCGCCACCGCATTGGCCAGATTGAGACTGCGGCTGTTGGCCACCATGGGCAGTCGCAGTTTTTGTGTGGGTGGCAGGCTGTTGAGAATGTCGGTGGGCAGGCCGCGGGTTTCCGGGCCAAAAAGCAGCACGTCTTCGTCCGCAAAAACGGCATCACTGTGTGGCTGGCTGGCCCGGGTAGTGAGGGCAAACAGGCGTCGGCCGTCCATGGCTTGCAGAAAAGCCTTAAAATCCGCGTGCACAGTGAGATGGGCCAGTTCGTCGTAGTCCAGGCCAGCCCGGCGCAGCTTCTTTTCTTCCAGGGAAAAACCCAGTGGTTCGATCAGGTGCAGATGCGCCCCGGTGTTGGCGGCCAGGCGGATGATATTGCCGGTATTGGGCGGGATTTCCGGTTCGAACAGTGCGATATGGAGCATGGGGACCTGTTTCAAGTGTGTACGCAGTGGCGCCGGAGGACGTTTTTCGCCGGGGCGTGATTGCGATTGAGCCGTGCGGGCATCTTACATTATCAGCAGAGCCTTGCGGGCTGGCGGCCGTTTCCCCTTGAGGGACGGTGAGCCAGGCCTGATATCGCGTTACGGTATGGCGACATTTACAGTTGCTCGGTGGGTGTATACAGGAGGCAAAAAGGTTCTTTCTTTTGCCTTGGCGTGCGGCTCATGGTACTGCTTAACGCCTGATAAGCGAAAAGAACAAGGCTGGTACCATGATACTGAAACACATGCTGTTTGCGGTGCTGTTTTTACTGGTGGCCTGTGGTGAAAAGGAAGACAAGGCCGGTGAAATCCTGCATGTCGCTCCTTATACCTCGGCCTGTATCGGCGCGGGGCCCATGGACTGCCTGCGGGTACGCAGTGATGGCGAGACCAACTTTCAGCTTTTCTATAATCATATCGAAGGGTTTGAGTTCGAGCCCGGGCACAATTACACGTTGCGCGTGCGGATAGAAGAGGTGGCGTCACCGCCAGCGGATGCCAGCAGTTTGCGTTATACCCTGTTGGAGGTGGTGAAGAAGGAGGCGGTCAACCCTTGATGCAAGGCTGGAGGGTGTCGTGAAGTGTGTGTTTCGGGCCCGCGATGCCATTGAGGCGCATATGCTGGCGGATCTGCTGGATCAGGTCGGCATCATGGCACAGGTGCAGGGCGACATGTTGCAGGGGGCTGTCGGCGAATTGCCTGCGGCAGGGCTGGCATCGGTGTGGGTTGCCGAAAGTGATGAAGCGCGGGCCCGTGAAGTGATCACGGATTTCGAGGCCAGTCAGCCGGCGGACTCCCCGGAGACCCATCGCCCACAGGCGCAGGCTTCTTTTACGCGGGGTCTGTTGCTGGGGATGATTCTTGGTGCGGTGATGATGCTGGTATTGCTGCGTTAAAAGAAATCGATACAAAAAAGCCGGGCAATGCCCGGCTTTTTTTATGCAACCTTGGCGCTGGGCAAGCAATGCGACTGTGCGTATTGCTTGCTCTGGCCAGTGTTGGGTTAGCGCCCTGCGCGCTTGCGCTCGGTTTCGGTGAGCAGCTTCTTGCGGATGCGCAGGCAGTTCGGGGTGACTTCCACCAGCTCGTCATCTTCGATGAAGTCCAGGGCCTGCTCCAGGCTGAAACGGATCGGCGGGGTCAGGACGATGTTTTCATCGGTGCCGGAAGCACGCATGTTGGTCAGCTGCTTGCCCTTGGTGGGGTTGACCACCAGGTCGTTGCCGCGGCTGTGAATGCCGATGATCTGGCCTTCGTACACATCCACGTTCGGGTCGATCAGCATGCGACCACGCTCCTGCAGGTTGAACAGGGCGAAGCCCAGCACCTTGCCTTTCACCATGGACACCAGCACACCGTTGATGCGCTTGGCCATGTCTCCGGCCTTGAATTCACCGTAATGGCTGAAGGTGCTGTTGAGGATGCCGGTGCCGGACGTGAGAGTCAGGAACTGACTGCGGAAGCCGATCAGGCCGCGGCTGGGTACCAGGAATTCCAGGCGAACGCGACCCTTGCCGTCCGGTTCCATGTTGGTCATTTCTGCGCGGCGCAGACCCAGATGCTCCATGATGGCGCCCTGGTGTTGCTCTTCCACATCCGCAATCACGGTTTCGTAGGGTTCCTGCTTGACGCCATCCACTTCACGGATGATGACCTGGGGACGCCCCACGGCCAGCTCGAAACCTTCCCGGCGCATGTTTTCGATCAGCACCGACAGGTGCAGTTCGCCACGGCCGGAAACGCGGAACTGGTCGGCGCTGCCGGTTTCTTCCACGCGCAGGGCCACGTTGTGCTTGAGCTCGGCTTCCAGGCGCTCGCGGATCTGGCGGCTGGTGACGAACTTGCCGTCCTGGCCGGCAAACGGCGAGGTGTTCACGTGGAAGAACATGCTCACGGTGGGCTC
This sequence comes from Alcanivorax sp. HI0007, assembly GCF_001635525.1. NCBI lineage: Bacteria > Pseudomonadati > Pseudomonadota > Gammaproteobacteria > Oceanospirillales > Alcanivoracaceae > Alcanivorax > Alcanivorax sp. HI0007. The sequence continues at coordinate 8,493 of NZ_LWEJ01000132.1, read as the reverse complement.
GTCCACGCTCAGTGGCGGCAGGGCTTCCACGCTGGCCGGGTCACACAGGGTGTCGGAAATGTTCAGCGGGTCCAGGCCGGTGATGCAGACGATTTCGCCAGCGGAGGCCGTGGGGGCGTCGACCCGCTCCAGGCCGTGGTAGCCCATGATGGTTAGGATCTTGCCGCTACGGACCTTGCCGTCAGCGCCGATGACTTTGACCGGGCTGTTGGCCTTGATCTTGCCGCGCTTGACCCGGCCGATGCCGATGATGCCCAGGTAGCTGTTGTAGTCCAGGGAAGAGATCTGCATCTGGAAGGGGCCGTCCGCGTCCACGTTCGGGTAGTCCACCTTGTCGACAATCGTCTGCAGCAGCGGGGTCATGTCGTCGGCCATGTTGTCCGCTTCCAGGCCGGCGATGCCGTTCAGGGCGGAGGCGTAGATCACCGGGAAGTCCAGCTGCTCGTCAGTGGCGCCCAGGTTATCGAACAGGTCGAACACCTGATCCATGACCCAGTCCGGACGGGCGCCGGGACGGTCGATCTTGTTGATGACCACGATGGGCTTTAGGCCGGCGGCAAAGGCTTTCTGGGTGACAAAGCGGGTTTGCGGCATGGGGCCATCCACCGCGTCTACCAGCAGCAGTACGCAATCCACCATGGACATGACCCGCTCCACCTCGCCACCGAAGTCGGCGTGGCCGGGGGTGTCAACGATGTTGATGCGGTATTCATTCCACTGGATGGCGGTGTTCTTGGAGAGGATGGTGATGCCACGTTCCTTCTCCAGATCGTTGGAGTCCATTACCCGCTCAATATCGCCAGCGCGATCTCCCAGGGTGCCGGATTGTTGCAACAGCTTGTCCACCAGGGTGGTCTTGCCGTGGTCAACGTGGGCGATGATGGCGATATTGCGCAGACGTTCAATCACAGATGTAGCTCCGTTAAGAAATGGGCGAAATGCGCCAGGGGCCTTGTTCCGACATGGACGTGGCCCCGCCTGGTGGCCCTGAAAAAAGGCGCTTGCATCTCGCGGGGGCGCGCATTATACCAGCGCTGCGCGCAGGTGATAGCCCGTCGGTCAGGCTTTCGCGTAAGATTTGCGAATGTGAAAAGATTCAAAAATTCACAGTTGTTCCTGCGAGTCGGCGGCGGATCGCCTAGAATGGCGCAACCATTTCCTCGGAGAAGAGTCAGAGCCACTGTCATTCTCCGTTGTCGGTGCCGATTTTTCGGCAATAATGCTTTTATAATCAGGTTGTTATGATGCGAATCCCCTTGGTGTTGATAGGGGTGCTGGTGCCTGCTGTGACTCTGTCCGAGGCGCCGCCAGCCAACAAGAGAATCTATGGTCTGCACGAAAGTGTGCATATCCGTGAATTGGGCATTACGGTGCCGGCAAAGTTGGACACGGGAGCGGATTCAGCCTCCCTGAGCGCCCGTTACATAAAGACCTTTGAGCGTGACGGGGTGAAAATGGTTGAGTTTGATATCGCCATCGACAGAGATGACCGCGAAGAATGGGGCATCACTCAGAGCCAGTGGGATGACATAGAGTTGCCCCTGGCCGGGCATGTGCGGATTAAACGCCGGGCGGAAAGCGTGCAGGATGGCGAGCGGGATTTCAGTCGCCGGCCGATGGTGACGTTGACGGTATGCGTAGGCAATCGGCGCCAACAGATTGATGTCAATCTGACCGATCGCAGCGAGTTTCGTTATCCGCTGTTGATTGGAGCTGACGCCCTGAAGGGCCTGGGCGCCTTGATAGATCCGTCGCTGTCCATGTCTTTGGGCAAGCCACGCTGCCGTGATGAGAATGAAGATACACTGACGATGGAGGCTGCCGGGGCGCATTAACATGGGGTCTGTCAAATTTCAGGCACGGATTCTGGCCGTGTTTCTTTTGCTATTGGGTGGCGGCAGCATTGCGTACCAGTTGCTGGTGCAGAAAGTGCCGTTGACCCAGGACGAGAAAGACCCGGTATGGGTGGTGGACGCCCAGGTCAGTTTTACGGCCAGGGCCAACAAGCCCATCAAGGTGCGTATGTTTGTGCCACCGCAAGGGGCGGGCTACACCACCCTCAATGAGAGCTTTGTCTCCAATAACTACGGCGTGAACGTCAATGTGGAGAAGGGTAACCGGCAGGTCACCTGGTCGGCCCGCCGTGCCGAGGGCAATCAATACCTTTACTACCGGTTGATGCTCACCCCCCGTTTTGCGGAAACCCGCGAGAATGAGCCCGGGCCACAGTTCCGGCCGGCACCGGTGCTGGATGGCGCGGAAAAGCTGGCCGCTGAGGCGCTGTTGCAACCGATTCGTCAGCACTCCGCCGATGTGGAAACCTTTATTGGCGAAACCATCAAGCGAGTGAACGAGCTGGAAAACGACAACGTCCAGCTGTTGCTTGGTGGGGATGTGAGTCCGGAGAACCGGGCCCAGGTAGTGGATCTGCTGCTGGCCATGTCCCACATTCCGGCTCAGCCGGTGCATACCCTGCGACTGGTGCAAAGCCAGGAGCAACAGCCGGAACTGTGGTTGCGCACCTACAACGGCAAACGCTGGTTGTACTTCAACCCGCTGGATGGCCAGCAGGGTTTGCCCAGTGATCGTGTGGTGTGGTGGAGCGGCAACGAGCCATTGCTGAATATCGAAGGGGGGCGTTCTGCCAACCTGACACTGAGCGTCCATCGCAATGAAATGAGTGCCCTGCAGCTGGCGCGCTCTTTGCGGCTGCAGGATGCCAGCAGCTTTATCGACTTTTCGCTTTATGAGTTGCCTCTGCCCTCGCAGCAGCTGTTCCGCATCCTGATGATGATCCCGGTTGGGGTGCTGCTGGTGCTGCTGATTCGTTCCCTGGTTGGTATGGAAACCCTGGGCACCTTTACCCCCGTGTTGATCGCCCTGGCATTCCGGGAAACCCAGGTTATCTGGGGGGTGTTGTTGTTTACCTTTATCACTGCCATCGGCCTGTCAGTGCGCTCTTATCTTGAGCACTTGAAGCTTCAGCTGCTGGCGCGGTTGTCCATTGTGCTCACCTTTGTGGTGATAGTGATGGCGGTGATCAGCCTGCTTGGCTACAAGCTGGGTGTGTCTTCGGGTCTGTCCGTGGCGCTGTTCCCCATGGTCATTCTCACCATGGTGATCGAGCGGATTTCCATCGTTTGGGAAGAGCGGGGCGGTTCTCAGTCCCTGAAAGTGGCGCTGGGCACCCTGGTTGCGGCGGTGTTGTGCCACTTGTTGATGGTGTGGCAGCCCCTGGTGTATTTCGTCTTTACCTTCCCGGGCGTGTTGCTCTGTCTGGCGGCGGTGATGGTCTTGATGGGGCACTACCGGGGCTACCGGCTCACCGAGCTGATGCGCTTCCGGGCCATGGTGGAGCGCTGACATGTTCTGGTCCAAGACCCGCAAAGCACTGCGTGCCCGTGGCGTGATGGGTATCAACCAGCGCAACGGCGATTACATTCTGCGCTATAACAAGCGCAGCCTGTATCCGCTGGTTGATGACAAGTTGCAGACCAAGCAGATGGCGCTGGATGCGGGCATCCGGGTGCCGGAACTGTACGGTGCCATCGCCACGGAGCAGGGTATTTCCACCCTGCACCGGGTGGTGGAGACCCATCGGGATTTCGTCATCAAGCCGGCCCAGGGGGCGGGCGGTGACGGTATCATGGTGATTGCCGATCGCTTTGAAGATTATTTCCGTTCTGCCTCCGGGCGCATCGTGACCACCGAAGAGCTGGAACATCATATTTCCGGGATTATCTCCGGCATTTATTCCCTGGGCGGCCACCGTGACCAGGCCCTGATCGAATACCGTGTGCGTTCCACCGAGCTGTTCAATCGCATCAGCTTCGAAGGGGTGCCGGATATCCGCATTATCGTGCTACAAGGCTACCCGGTGGCGGCCATGCTGCGTTTGCCCACCCGCCAGTCCCAGGGCAAGGCCAACCTGCACCAGGGGGCCATTGGCGTGGGTCTGGACCTGTCCAGCGGTGTGACCCTGGGCGGTACCTGGCACAACCAGAAAATCGAGCGGCATCCGGATACCGCCAATGCGGTGGCGGGTCTTACCGTGCCTGACTGGGAAGAATGTCTTGAGCTCGCCGCCCGCTGCTATGATCTCACCGGCCTGGGTTATCTCGGTGTGGATCTGGTGATGGATCGGGAGTTCGGGCCGATGATGCTGGAGCTGAATGCCCGTCCCGGGCTGAATATCCAGATTGCCATGGATGATGGTCTGCTGCGTCGCTGCCGGATTATTGAGGATCACCTGGACAGGCTGGGTAACAATCGTCGCCCGGCGGCCGAGCGTATCGCCTTTTCGAAAACCCACTTTGCCGTTGCTGGCCCTGTGCCGGTGAGCGAGCCGGCTCCCCCTGTCACCCCCTGATTCCCTGGCCGCGTTTTTCTCCCTCCCATAACAGCGTGATCAGTGGGTCGTCAGGGTCGCCCAGCACACTGTAGAAGCGGTAGTTTGCCCGCAGGCTGTTGCCATCGTCGTGGATATCCAGGGTCACCAGGCCATGGGTGGCGCGGGTGAAGCGTTGGTTGTCACTGGGCGGGCCCAGGTCATTGTTGATACTGGCGGAGCCGGAGATCAGCTGCCGGGTGCCCTGGTATTCCCCCTCGTCGGAGAGAATGTGATCGTGGCCGCCCAGCAGCAGGTCCAGTCTGCCAATCAGCTTGCTGTTGAGGTGCAGTTGAATCATTTCCCCGGCATTGCCATGGGAGCCGGAGCTGATCATGGGGTGGTGGGAAAAGGCCATGCTGAACCCGCATTGCCGATCTTGTGCGGTCTCCATGGCCTGTGTCAGCCAGGCACCCTGGCGTCGTAGGTAATACCATTTCTCGAACCAGGTGGTTTCCAGGCTGAAGGCGCAGGCGTCTGGCCATTGCTCGAAATAGTAGTAGTGAGGGAAGTGGATCAGCGGGTGTTGCCGGGCCACCTCCAGCCAGGCCTCGGCATTCTGTTTCCAGTCATGATTGCCCAATACCAGATAAACCGGGATGCCGACATCCAGTGCCGGGCCCAGTGGGGCGAAAAAGCGACTTTCTAGTAGGGGGTCTTCCGGACCCGTGATGCCGTCCGGGTAGACCAGATCCCCCAGATAGCGGATCTGGTCGCAGTTCAGCTCCACCAGCGCTTGCCCCACTGCCAGGGAGGGGGCATTGCCCCAGCCTCCGTCGCCAATGACGCAAAGGCGCTGCCCCGCCAGTGGCTCCTTGTGCATTAGCCAGGGGCCATGGGGGGTATGCCACCACCAGCCAAGGCTGGCTGCAGCAATCAGCAGGGTAAGTAGGCGCAGCAGTTGTCGCAAACGATTGGGCTCCCGGGCCGGTCTGGAGCCCAATTGTGCTGTGCTGATATGACCCTGAAGTGACATACCCCGGGTGTGAAGGGTGCGTCAGGAGTGCGTGATTGCTATACTTCGCCGCCCATTTTTTGAGCGCCAATCAAGGCAGCAGGTTTTTTCACATGACGTCTTCGGTAACTGAGTCAATCCAACCGATCAAGCGCCGCGCTATCGCTCTGGTGTCTGGCGGGCTGGACTCCATGCTGGCAGTGAAAGTGATGCAGGAGCAAGGGATCGAGGTGGAAGGCGTTAATTTCTTCACCGGCTTCTGTGTGGAAGGCCATACCCATGCCATCCGCAAGAAAGACCAGAACAAGGAAAAGCGCAACAATGCCCTGTGGGTGGCTGAGCAGCTGGGCATAAAAATGCACATCATTGATATCTCCGAGGAGTACAAGGATGTGGTGCTCAACCCGAAACATGGCTACGGGGCCAATCTGAACCCCTGCCTTGACTGCAAGATTTTCATGGTCAATCAGGCCACCCTGATGATCAACAAGGCGCGGGAGTTGGCCGGTGACCGGGGGTTCGATTTTATTGTGACCGGCGAAGTGATTGGCCAGCGACCCAAAAGCCAGCGCAAGGAAACCATGCCGATCATCAGTCAGGAGTCCGGGGCGGATGACCGCTTGCTGCGCCCGTTGTGCGCCAGAAACCTGCCTCCTACCCTGCCGGAGCGCGAGGGCTGGGTGAATCGCGAAGCGCTATACGGTTTTACCGGCCGTAACCGCAAGCCCCAGATGGCGCTGGCCAAGGAGTTTGGGCTGGATGATTTTGCCCAGCCTGCCGGCGGCTGCTGTTTCCTCACCGACGAATCCTATTCCAACAAGCTGGCGGATCTCTGGAAGGCGCGTAACGAGCGCCGCTATGAACTGGATGACATCATGCTCTTGAAGGTGGGGCGCCATCTGCGTCCGCAGCCCCACTACAAATTGATCATCAGTCGTGAGGAAGGGGAAAACCGTTTTCTGGAAGGTTACCGTTACCAGTTCACCAGCATTACCACGGTCAGCTGCCCGGGGCCCCTTGCGTTGGTGGATGGCAACTTCGAGAGCGAAGCTGAGCTGCAGCAGGCCGCCGCTATTGTTGCCCGCTATTCCAAGGGCCGCTCCCTGGACGAGGTGACCCTGGAGGTGCGCAGCCCGGATGGCGTGGCACGCCAGGTGACCGTGGCGCCGGTGCAACCGGATGCGGTGCCGCTGGCATGGAATGTGGGGTAAATCAGTGACGAGAAGCAAGTCTCTAGGAGCGACAGGCAAAACCCGGGTTGCTCTTCAAGCCTCGCTTCTCGCAACTCGCCACTGACTTGTTCGTCTCTTTCTCCATGAATAGAACCGCTCCCTCAACACGCTGAAGCAGGTACGCTTTGATGATGACCGAAGCCCTTCATGAACTGGATGTGCGCCGCATGTTGTGCCCCATGCCGGTGATCAAGACGCAGAACAAGGTGCGCACTTTGGCGACTGGCGATTGCCTGCGAGTGGTCTGCACGGACCCCGGAGCGCTAAGCGATATCCCTGCCTGGTGCCGCATCAACGGGCATGAGGTGCTGGAAACCGGCGAGGCTGGCAACGAGGTATTTGTGGTTTTGCGGGTCGGGGAGGATAACGGTGCACTTTTTTAGTGCATTATAATGGTGCATCGCACCATATTAATGCACTGTAAGAGTGTATGCTTTCCTTCGGTTGCGCATTTAACCGTCAAATGCGCTAAAAAAGGGCTGGCATGGAACTTGCCTCCCTATTGGCAAAGCAGGCCTGGTGGCCGAGAATACCGGCTCTCTGTTCTGCCCTGATGCGGGGTGGGGCAACGAGTCAGAGACAAACCCGCTGTTCCTTAGGAGGACGCACGACAATGTCTGAAAAGACCCTCAAGCTGATCAAAGATAATGATGTGAAATGGGTGGACCTGCGCTTCACCGATAGCCGTGGTAAGGAGCAGCACGTAACCCTCCCCGTGGGTGAAATCGACGAAGATTTCTTCCAGGACGGCAAAATGTTCGATGGTTCTTCCATTGCCGGCTGGAAAGGCATCAATGAGTCCGACATGGTGATGATGCCGGATGATTCCTCCGCTGTACTGGACCCGTTCACTGACGTGGCAACCGTCAACCTGCGTTGCGATATCCTTGAGCCGTCCACCATGCAGGGTTACGAGCGTGATCCCCGCTCTGTGGCTCGTCGCGCCGAGGAATACCTGAAATCCACTGGCATCGCCGACACTGCGCTGTTTGGTCCTGAGCCGGAATTCTTCGTATTTGATTCCGTGCAGTGGAAATCCGACATGCAGGGTTCCATGTACAACATTCACTCCGAAGAAGCCGCGTGGGTATCCCACGAGGACTTCGAAGGTGGCAACATCGGTCACCGTCCGGGTGTGAAGGGCGGCTACTTCCCGGTTCCGCCGGTAGATAGCCTGCACGACCTGCGTGGTGCCATGTGTTCCGCCATGGAGCAAATGGGCCTGAACATCGAAGTGCACCACCATGAAGTGGGTACTGCGGGCCAGTGTGAAATCGGTGTTGGCGCCAACACCCTGACCGCCAAGGCCGACGAAGTGCAGATCCTCAAGTACTGTGTGCACAACGTGGCTCACGCCTACGGCAAGACTGCCACCTTCATGCCCAAGCCGCTGATCGGTGATAACGGTTCCGGTATGCACGTTCACGTGTCCCTGGGTAAAGATGGCAAGAACCTGTTTGCCGGTGACGGCTACGCAGGTCTGTCCGACGAAGCTCTGTACTTCATCGGCGGCATCATCAAGCACGCTCGTGCCCTGAACGCCTTCACCAACGGTTCCACCAACTCCTACAAGCGTCTGGTGCCCGGCTTCGAAGCCCCGGTAATGCTGGCCTACTCTGCCCGTAACCGTTCTGCTTCCATCCGTATTCCGTTCGTGAGCAACGCCAAGGCCCGTCGTATCGAGGCGCGCTTCCCGGATCCGTCTGCCAACCCGTACCTGTGCTTCGCGGCCCTGTTGATGGCAGGTCTGGACGGTATCAAGAACAAGCTGCACCCGGGCGATGCCATGGACAAGGATCTCTATGATCTGCCGGCTGAAGAAGCCAAGGACATCCCGACCGTGGCCCATACCCTGACCATGGCGCTGGATTGCCTGGAAGCCGACATGGACTTCCTGACCGAAGGCGACGTGTTCTCCA
>NZ_LWEJ01000131.1:0-237 GCF_001635525.1 Alcanivorax sp. HI0007 | reverse complement strand
CGTGACCTGATCGGCATGGCGCGTCTGCGTCGGGGCACCACCGGCGCGGCACCCATTTCCCCGGACCTGATTCGCTGGTTCCAGTCCCTGGGCGTGCCGCTTTATGAAGGCTATGGCATGACCGAAACCACCGGCGTGGTATCGCTCAACAGCAAGGACCGGGCCCGGGTGGGTTCCGTGGGCGAGCCGCTGCCCGAGACCGAGGTACGCATTGCCGACAACGGTGAAGTGCTGGTA
>NZ_LWEJ01000130.1:0-253 GCF_001635525.1 Alcanivorax sp. HI0007 | reverse complement strand
GGATATGAAAGATCACATCTTCAATCTGGATGTGCTGGGGGAAGACAAGACCACTCACAATCTTGAACTGACCGCCGGGGTCAGCCTGTTTTTCTGAAAAGGGTAGGGGGAGCAATAATGAAAAAAACACTGACAATGATACNGGGCGCGTTGGCTTTGCTGTTGGCAAGCAATGCGTACTCTGCGGAGGGGGAGCCCGCGCCGGACTTCACGCTGAAGACTCTTGATGGCACCAACCTGAAACTCAGTGAGC
>NZ_LWEJ01000129.1:0-210 GCF_001635525.1 Alcanivorax sp. HI0007 | reverse complement strand
CGATCTGGAGGATGACCGCAACAACAATGCCATGGTGGACGATTGCGTGGAAGAACAGTGGGCGGTCCAACTGCCGCCCACCCCCTACGAAGATGCCATGCTCAGCGCCAGCGTTCAGGATCTGCAGGGGCGTTTAACCTGAACTGGCTGATCACGACATCCGGCGGACAATTTATCAGAAACCCCGAAGCCATCACTCAGTTGACCCGT
>NZ_LWEJ01000128.1:0-21786 GCF_001635525.1 Alcanivorax sp. HI0007 | reverse complement strand
GACGACGGCATTGCCCGCCCAGGAAGCCCCTCCCGGAGCCCAAGAGTACGGTGAGCTGGCGGAATTGCTGGAGAACGAGACCACGCGCCAGCAGCTGATTGACCAGCTACGGGGTTTACAGGCGGCCGCCAACCCGGCGCCGCTGGGCGTGGCCGGGGAAGTGCCACCCTCGGAAATTGCCGCCCAGGCCCCCAGCGGGCAGACCGCCGACCAGGTGTCCCTGGCTCGCCGTATGGCTTCGGCCACCGGCAACCTGGCCGGGGATATGGGGCGGCAGTTCGCGGCCTTGAGCGGCCTGGTCACCGGCTGGTTTGTCAGCGATGACAGCGCCGGTGAGGCGGCTGTCAGCACCACGGTCAACATGAAAGCGGTCACCGCCGCGTTACTCAATCTGGCCATTCTGGTAGTGGTCACCTTTGTGGTGTTCTGGGTGTTGCGTACCCTGGCGGGTTCGGCCTTTGGCCGCCTCAGCCACTGGGCCCGGGCCGGGTCGGAGAAGTTGGCGATTCTGCGCACCACGGTGGCGGTGGCAGTCGGTGCCCTGCTGGATGTCATTGTGGTGGCGCTGGCCTATCTGGCCGGGACCTTTGTGGCGCCGGTACTCACCGAGCAGTTGGGCGCGGATGCCACACGACTGGCCCTGTTCCTGAATGCCTTCCTGATCGTGGAACTGGCCAAGGCCGGGCTGCGGATGTTCTTTTCGTCCCGCTACGAGGGCCTGCGGTTGCTGCCAGTGGCGGCGGACCAGGCCAGTTACTGCAACCGCTTCCTGGCCCGTGAGGCCGGGCTGATCGGCTACGGCATGCTGGTGCTGGTGCCGGTGCTGAACTTCAACGTCTCCCCTGCGGTAGGCAGTGGTGCCGGCACCCTGATCATGCTGGTGGCGCTGATCTATGCCGCCGGGGTGATTTTGCGCAAGCGTCCGGTGTTGCGTGAGGCACTGACCCAACGAGCCAATGCCAGCTATGGGCCGATCCGTCTGTCGTTGTTGCTGTTGGCGCGCACCTGGCACTGGCTGGCGCTGGCCTATGCGTTGCTGGTGTTTGCCGTCACCGTACTGAATCCGGAGACCGCCTTGCCCTATGTGGCCATGGCGACCCTGGAAACCCTGATCTATGTGGGCGTGGGGCTGCTGGTGTCAGTGGCGCTTGGGCAACTGATCGGCAAGGAAATCCAGTTTTCCGAGCGACTCAATGCCAGCATGCCGCGGCTGCAGGCGAGGGTGAATACCTATGTTCCCACGGCCTTGAAGCTGATCCGCGCGCTGATTCTGGCGCTGGTGGTAGTGCTGTCGCTGGATGCCTGGGAGCTTTATGATCTGGCCGCCTGGTATGCCACCACGGCCGGTGCCCAGACGGTGTCTGCGCTGATCGATATCCTGATCATCCTGGGGCTGGCGGCGGCCCTGTGGATTGCGCTGGCAAGCCTGGTGGAGCACAAGTTCAGCCCGGGAGAGAGCAGCACCGCGGCCCAGGCTGCCCGCGGGGAAACCCTGCTCGGACTGTTCCACACCACCTTGGCCATCACCATCATCATCATGACCACCATGATCGTTCTGTCCGAGATCGGTATTGATATCGGCCCGCTGATTGCCGGTGCCGGTGTGCTGGGTCTGGCCATTGGTTTCGGTGCCCAGAAGCTGGTCCAGGACGTGATCACCGGGGTGTTCATCCAGCTGGAAAATGCCATGAACACCGGCGATTTTGTCAGCGTCGGCGGCAACTCAGGGACCGTGGACCGGGTGGGTATCCGCTCCGTGGCCCTGCGGGATCTGTATGGTACCTACCACATCGTGCCGTTCTCCTCGGTGGATGCGGTATCCAACTTTACCCGTGAATTTGGTAACCACGTGGGTGAATACGGTATTGCTTACCGCGAAAGCATCGATGATGCCATCGTTCAGTTGGAAGCGGCCTTTGAAGAACTGAAGGAAGGTGATCACAAGGATAATATCCTGGCACCCATGACGGTGGCCGGGGTCACCGCCCTGGCGGACAGCTCGGTGAACATCCGTGTGGTGATCAAGACCACGCCGGGCAACCAGTGGGCGGTGGGTCGTGCCTTCAACCGTCTGGTGAAGATCTACTTCGACAAGGCCGGCATCGAGATTCCGTTCCCCCATACCACCCTGTATTTCGGGGAGGACCGGGACGGCAAGGCGCCGGCAGGCAACATCCGCCTCACCGACGACCGGGTGGTGTCCACCCAGGGAGGCAACGACGGGTAAGGCCGGTGCCTGCCACGGCAGGCGTTGTTGAACATCAATGTTTCATCACAGAGGGCACAGAGCTCACGGGGAAAACTTTTCTCTGTTTGCTCTGTGCCTTTTTTGATGCTGCTGCTCAATTCTGGAGCGCCGCTAGGGATTGAGTAGGGTGCAGTTCGCCTTAGGCTCAGTGCACCCTACGTTTGCAACGTTGCGGGGTTTTTGCGCCAAAAAAAAGGGCCGGCATGAATGCCGACCCTGAGAGTCACCGGAAAAGGGAGAGCTCGGTGATGTAAACCGTCAGGCGGCCTCCTCCTTGAGAAGGTCGCCCAGCAAGGCGTCAAAGTTTTTCAACTGTTCGCTGTTGTCGTGGTCCCAGGGATGGAAACCGGGCTTGAACCAGTCGAACCAGGGCTTGGTGATATTGCGGAAAATGCCCTTCTTGCCCCAGGTGTGCTTGGCCACGGCGCGCCAGCCTTTCAGGTCGGTCAGGCCGCCCTTGATGCGCACGTTGTGCAGATAGAAGGGAATCATCAAGGCGAAAAAGACGCCGGTGGCGGCGACCAGGGTGCCGCTGCGCAGGGCATAGGCGCCCAGGTTGCTGTCGTCGCCGATGGCTACCTGGTAGACATCGAAGGCCACCGCCTTGTGTTCGGTTTCTTCCAGGGCATGCCAGTTCCAGATGGCCTTGTAGCCATCGTCGGCACCTTCCAGAATCTCCGGCAGATCCAGCAGGCCGCCGCCGAGGATGGCGGTCAGGTGCTCCAGGGCCACGGTGGCGGCCAGCTGGAAGGATTGCGGGGAGTATTCCTGCACCGCTTTCAGCAAACGGGCCACGAACGCTTCCTGGGCATGCAGGGGAATACCGGCCTGGGCCACGAAATCGTTGTATTCTTCGTGCTCACGACCGTGCATGGCTTCCTGGCCGATAAAGGCGGTCACGGCCTTTTTCAGCTCGGGATCCGTGATCTGGTCACGGTAATTGCGTACGCTGTCGATGAAAAAGCGTTCCCCCACCGGGAAAAACAGGCTCATGGTGTTCATGAACTGGCTGACATTCAGGCCGTCCCGGTGCCAGGTCAGGGCTTTGGCCGGGTTCAGGTTGAATTTCAGATTGCGACGGATGGGAAGAATCGAGATCGCCATGGTGCGTACCTCCGTAACTGTTACATCATTCGATGATACAATTGCTGTGTCACACAGCAAGGGTTTTCCACCGGGAAATGAAAAAAATGGCGGATAATAAACAGGAAGTTGCTAATCGTTTACTTGATGGCCTGGTCGAGCATCTGCTGGCCAAATTGTCGCCGGCACAGCTGGACGGGCTGATCGAGCAGGAGCTGGATTACGCCCTGGATGTGGCCACACGCTACACCCTGAACGATTGGGTCAGTGCCGAGCAGATTCGTATCACCGCCCAGAAATATGCGGCGGAAATGGACATCAGTGGCGCCATCCCCGAGCTGGTCGGCGACATGGTGGAGCAGTTCTACGACCACGGTATCCAGAGTGACCGCCTGATCGGCGATGTGGTCGACGAGGACGTGGTGATGGCCCTGCTGGACAAGGTGCTGGAGATTCCCCTGTCCCGTCAGAGTATGGCCTGGCTGGGCCGTAACCCGGTGTTGCTGGCATTGCTGGCCGGCGGTGCGCAGCTGGGGTTGAAGACCCTGTTGCACCAGGGCCTGCCGCCGGCACTGCATGACCAGCTGCGCAAGCGCCTGCCGGCCCGCTGGCTGGGCAGCCTGGAAGTGCGTCTGCAGGAATGGCTGCTCAAGCGCATGGAGCAATTGCTCAGTGATCCCTGGCTATACCGGGATGAAAACCTGGACGAGCTGCGTGAACTGGTACTGGTCGCCTGGCAGGAATTCTCCCAGCGCCCGGTGGCCGAGTTGCGCGAACTGATCAGCAGCGAAGATATCCAGGAGCTGTTCGTGATCGGTTTCGAGTACTGGCGTGAGCTGCGCCACACGGATTATTTCATTGCCATGCTGGATTCCGGGGTCAACGCCTTCTTCGACAAATATGGCGACACCACCCTGATGGGGCTACTCGACGAGTTGGGCGTGACCCGCGCCCTGATGCTCGATGACGCCCGCCGCTTCCTGCCCCCGGTAATGGAGAAACTGCGCGCCGAAGGCCTGCTCGAGGCGTGGCTGCGTCGGCATCTGGAGGGGTATTTTCAGCGGCCGGAGACGTTGGAGCTGCTTAATTAATAGTTAATAATGAATAATTAATAACTCGCAGGGCAACATTGATTGGTCCTGTAACGCAAGAGGCCGCGCCCAGACTTTGGGCGTGGCCTCTTGCGTTTGAGAAGCCCGCAACGCAAACGCGCGCGTTATTCATTATTAACTATTAATTATCAATTGCCTTTCTATACGCCTGCGTATGCAGCAACTCCACCAGCTCCTTCTCCGGCACCGGGCGGCTGATCAGGTAGCCCTGGATGCTGTCGCAATGCATGTCGCGGAGAATGCTCAGGTGGGCGTCGGTTTCCACGCCTTCGGCGACCACGTTCATCTGCAGGCTGTGGGCCATGTCGATGATGGCCCGGGTGATGGCGGCGTCGTCCGGGCTCTTGTCCAGATCCATGATGAAGGAACGGTCGATCTTCAGGGTGTCCACCGGGAAACGCTTCAGGTAGCTCAGTGACGAGTAGCCGGTGCCGAAGTCGTCCAGGGCCAGTTCGATGCCGCGGGTCCGCAACTGCTGGAGCAGTTCGATGTTCTGCTCCATGTCTTCCATGATCAGGCTTTCGGTGAGTTCCAGTTCCAGCAGATGGGCCGGCAGTTCAGTGCTTTCCAGTACCCGGTCGACGATTTCTGCCACATTACCCTTGCGGAATTGATGGGCGGACAGGTTCACCGATACGCAGATATCGCCCAGCCCCTGTTTGTGCCACTGGTGGGCCTGACGGCAGGAGCGTTCCAGTACCAGTTCGCCGATGGCGGAGATCAGCCCGGTCTCCTCGGCCAGCGGAATGAAATCCGCCGGTGGCAGCAGGCCCATGGTGGGATGCTGCCAGCGTACCAGGGCTTCCACGGAGTTTATGCGGTTACTGGCCAGGTCCATTTTCGGTTGGTAATAGACCACGAATTCGTTCTTGAAAATGGCCTTGCGCAGGCTGGTTTCCAGGGCCAGCTGTTCCACCGAGGCCACCCGCATGTTGCTGCGATAGAACTGGAAATTGTTGCCGCCACTGCGCTTGGCCTGGTACACCGCCATGTCCGCCTGGTTGATCATGCTCTGGGCTTCCTTGGCGGTGTCCGGGAACACGCTGATGCCGATGCTGGCGCCCAGCAGCAGTTCGTGGCCGTCGATCATGAAGGGCTTCTTCATGGCGTTGATCAGTTTCTGGCAGTGCTGGCTGATGGCGCCTTCACCACCGTGATTTTCCAGCAGCAGGGTAAATTCGTCGCCGCCCACCCGGGCAAGATTTTCTTCACCGCCGGCATGTTGGCCGATGCGCTCTGCGGCGGCCTTGAGCAGGCGGTCGCCGATTTCATGCCCCAGGGATTCGTTGATCGGTTTGAAACGGTCCAGGTCGATCATCAGCAGCGCCACCTTTTCCCGGTTCAGGCGTGCCAGGGTCAGGGACTTGTGCAGGTGTTCGCGGAACTGGGTGCGGTTGGCCAGGCCGGTGAGTCGGTCGTAGTTGGAAAGGAACTGCAGCTGTTGTTCGGTTTCCTTGCGGGCGGTCAGGTCGGACATCATGCCCACATAACGGATTACCCGTTTCTGTTCATCGCGCACGGCGCTGACTTGCAGCCACTCCGGGAAGGGCTCGCCATTGCGGCGGGTTTCGTTGATCTCGCCTTCCCAGAAGCCGCTTTCGTTCAGCGCAGCGGTAATCATCTTGTAGGTGTCGCTGTTGGCGGCGGTTTCATGGTGATCCAGCACCTGTTTGCCCAGCACCATGGATTCGCTGTAGCCGGTAATCTGTTCAAAGCGGGCATTCACCGCCAGGAAGCGGAACTTGTGGTCGAGAATGAAGATGCCTTCCGGGGCATTGTCGAAAACGGTGGCGGACAGTCGCAGCTGCTCCTGGCTCTGGCGGTCTTCGGTGATGTCCCGGCGGGTGCCGATCATGCGCAGGGCGCGGCCCTGGTCTGACCACTTCACCACCCGGCCCTCGTCTTCGATCCAGCGCCAGCTGCCATCCGCATGGCGCAGGCGGTATACCGCATGATAACGGTCATTCTGCCCCTTGAAATGGGACACCATGGCGCGGCGAATGCGGGTCAGATCCTCCGGGTGGACCAGGGTTTCCAGGTCCCCGAAGAAGTTCTTGAAGTAGGCGCCGTCATAGCCCAGCAACCGGTCGAAATTGGTGTGGTAGTTGCGCCCGGTATCCAGCATCCAGTCCCACAGGCCGATATTGCTGGCTTCCAGGGCCAGCTCCAGGCGCTCACTGGTGGCGGCCAGGGCCTGGTTGGTTTCCCCGAGCGCCCGGGTGCGTTCCTGCACCATGGATTCCAGTCGCTCGTTGGTTTCCTGCAGGCGCTGACGGGCTTCCTTGCGCTCGTAGATTTCCTGGGCCAGTTTCTCGTTGAGTGCTTCCGCGTCGCTGCGGGCCCGGTTCAGGTAGTCGATCAGCGAGCGGTTGCTGGCCTGCAGCATCATTGCCTGGTGGCCGGTCTGGTTGATGCGCCGGGCGGCGAACAGGAAGAACAGCCCCAGCAATGACATCAGCAGCATCAGCGATAGCTGGCCGTGCTCCTGGGTTTCCGACAACCGCAGCATGCCGGGCCCGAGCAGCATTAAAAGGTACAGGAAGACGGTGGGGAAATGGCTGCTGTAGGCGGCCAGGGCCATGGTGCTCAGGCCCAGGCCCAGGCAGGCAATGGTGAGCTGGGCGGCCAGCATGTTGTCGGCGAACAGGGTGTCCAGCGGATTGAACAGGTAACCGGCGGCACCCAGTATCAGCGGGGTGCTCAGGGCAATCACAGAGAGAATATGGCGGCAGTGGGGAGTGGCAAGGTCGTTGCGCAGACGACGATGGCACAGAGGCAGGGCGATCATCTTGGCGGTTTGCACGGTCGCCAGGATTCCCAGCCAGGTCAGCAGGTTTTGCCGGGAAACCGGGGTGTCCCAGTAGGCCCACACCAGGGTAATGGCGCTGGCGACTTCCAGCAAAATCAGCACCGCAATGCCACTCAGTAACAATTGGCACTGTTCAGTGACCACGCCATTGAACGGCGGAGCGGTTCGGGTTTGCGGAGACTGCGAAGACACCTTGATTATTATCCTCTGGCGTGTAGCCGAGTGTTTTTGTTTTCCAGTTTACCTATCGGCGCAGACAAGGGAAACCGCGATCTCGCTATCCATAGTGGCGTATTGCCATGCTGACAGGGTCCACGGATGCGCCAGGCAGGCATCGCGCCAGCGGACATTCTGCTAAACTCCCGCGCCATGGATGACGTAACTTCCCTTATTGATGGCCTGAACCCGGCCCAGCGCGATGCGGTGGCTGCCGATGACCGACATTTACTGGTGCTGGCCGGTGCCGGCTCGGGCAAGACCCGGGTGCTGGTGCATCGCATCGCCTGGCAGATTGCCACCGAGCAGGCCTCGCCGTTCGGGATTCTGGCGGTGACCTTTACCAACAAGGCCGCCGCCGAGATGCGGGGCCGAATCGAGCAGTTGCTGGACATGTCCGCCGATGGCATGTGGGTGGGGACCTTCCACAGCATTGCCCACCGTCTGCTGCGGGCCCACTGGCAGGAGGCGAACCTTCCCCAGGGTTTCCAGATCATTGATGCCGACGACCAGGTTCGTCTGATCAAGCGTGTGATCAAGGAGCTGGGGCTGGATGAACAGCGCTGGCCGGCCCGCCAGGCCACCTGGTTTATCAACGGCCAGAAGGACGAAGGCCTGCGCGCCAAACACATGGACGCCAATGGCGATCTGTTCGTGCAGACCATGCAGAAGATCTACTTCAGCTATGAAGAGGCCTGCGAGCGCAGCGGCCTGGTGGACTTCAACGAAATGCTTTTGCGTGTGCTCGAACTGTTCCGCGACAACGACGGCCTGCGCGGTCACTATCAGCGTCGCTTCCGCCACATCCTGGTGGACGAGTTCCAGGATACCAACAGCATCCAGTACGCCTGGCTGCGGTTGCTGGCCAACGACGATAACGCCGTCACCATCGTCGGCGATGATGACCAGTCCATCTATGGCTGGCGCGGCGCCAAGATCGAGAACATCCACAAATTCAGCCGCGATTTCCCGGATACCCGCACCATCCGCCTGGAGCAGAACTACCGCTCCACCGGCACCATTCTGAAAGCCGCCAACGCGGTGATCAGCCATAACAGTGACCGGCTCGGCAAGGAACTGTGGACCGAGGGCAGCGATGGCGACCCGATCCGTCTCTATGCCGGCTTCAACGAAGTGGACGAAGCCCGTTTTATCGCCGGGCGCGTGGAAAAGCTGTTCCAGGAAGGGACCGCGCGGCGGGAAATGGCGGTGCTGTATCGCTCCAACGCCCAGTCCCGGGTACTGGAAGAGGCCTTCCTGCAGGCCGGTATTCCCTACCGCATCTATGGCGGCCAGCGCTTCTTCGAGCGGGCGGAGATCAAGAACGCCCTGGCCTACCTGCGCCTGATCAGCCATCGGGATGCGGATGCCGCTTTCGAGCGGGTGGTGAACACCCCCACCCGGGGCATCGGCAACAAGACCCTGGAAAGCCTGCGCGAGCTGGCACGTCAGCGTGGCGTGTCCCTGTGGGCTGCGGCCCAGGCACTGATCAGTGAGCAGTTACTTACCGCCCGGGCCACCAATGCGCTGGCGGTATTCCTGAATCTGGTGGTGCAGCTGGAGCAGCAGTGTGACGGTCTGTCGCTGGCGGAAACCACCGAACACGTGATCGAGGCCAGCGGTCTGGTGGCATTCCACGGTAAAGAGAAGGGCGAAAAGGGCCAGCAACGGCTGGAAAACCTGCGCGAGCTGGTCTCTGCCACGCGCGAGTTCGGTGACGAGGACGAAGACTCCGAACTGGACAGCCTCACCGCCTTTCTGGACCACGCCGCTCTGGAATCCGGCGAAGGCCAGGCCGATGCCCACGAGGACGCGGTGCAGATGATGACCCTGCATTCCGCCAAGGGGCTGGAATTCCCGGTGGTATTCATCACTGGCATGGAGGAGGGCCTGTTCCCCCATCAGATGTCCAGTGAGGAGCCCGGGCGGCTGGCCGAGGAACGCCGCCTCTGTTACGTGGGCCTGACCCGTGCCATGCGCGAACTGTATCTGACCCATGCGGAAAGCCGGCGCCTTTACGGCAACGAAAACTACAACCCGCCCAGCCGCTTCCTGCGCGAGATCCCTGCCGAATCCCTGGAAGAGATCCGCGCCCGTGCCGGATTCAGCCGGCCCGTTGGCGGGGCGGCACGGCCGATTCGGGAAACCGAGTCCAATGGTATCGATCTGGGCGCGCGGGTGTTGCACCCGAAATTCGGCGAGGGCACCGTATTGCATTTCGAAGGGCAGGGGCCCAATGCGCGCCTGCAGATCAACTTCGACGGTGCCGGCACCAAGTGGTTGGTCAGCCAGTACGCGCGGCTGGAAGTGATTTGAAGACAGACTGACGTCGGACCCCGTCCGGCCCGTCGACAAGAACAATCGGGCGGCTGTTCCCGGCTGCCGAATGATGGAGGATAACCCTTGGATCGTCGCAAATTCGTGTCCGCCCTCGGTCTGGGGCTGGGTGGCCTGGCATTGGCCGGTTGTGAAAAGAAAGACTGTCCGCCCACCGAGAGTGGCGTGGCGGCTGCGCCGGAAGCGGAAAAAAAAGCACCGGTACAGCAGACCTATGAATGGACGATGGTGACCACCTGGCCGAAGAACTATCCGGGCCTGGGTGTCGGTGCCAACCGGTTTGCCAAGCGCGTGGAAGAGATGTCCGCCGGGCGCATCAAGATCAAGGTGTACGGTGCCAAGGAGCTGGTGCCGGCTTTCGAGGTGTTCGATGCGGTCCGCCAGGGAAGCGCCGAGATGGGACACGGCGCCGCCTATTACTGGAAAGGCAAGCACCCGGCCACGCCGTTCTTCACTGCCGTGCCCTTCGGGCTCACCGCCCAGGAAATGAATGGCTGGTTGCACCATGGCGGCGGGCAAAAGCTGTGGGATGATCTGTATGCCCAGTTCAACCTGAAGCCGTTTGCCTGTGGCAACACCGGCACCCAGATGGCCGGCTGGTTCAACAAGGAAATCAACAGCGTGGAGGACCTGCAAGGTCTGAAGATGCGTATGCCGGGGCTGGCCGGTGAGGTGCTGGGCAAGGTGGGCGCCACGCCGGTACAGCTGCCGGGTGCCGAGGTATTCACCTCCATGCAAACAGGCGCCATCGATGCGGCGGACTGGGTGGGGCCGTACAACGACCGCTCCTTCGGTCTGCAACGGGTCGCCGAGTACTACTACTATCCGGGCTGGCAGGAACCGGGTCCGACCCTGGAGCTGACCATCAACAAGCAAGTCTGGGACAGCCTGCCCGCGGACCTGCAGGCGATCATCCGCTACGCCGCCCAGTCGGAAAACCAGGACATGCTCGACGAGTACACCGCCCAGAACAATGCGGCCCTCCAGGAGCTGGTCAACAAGCACGGGGTGAAACTGCGCCGGTTGCCGGACGATGTCCTCAAGGCCCTGAAGGAGGCCAGCGACGAGGTGATCGAAGCCCTGGTGGCCGACAACAGCGAAGCACGCAAGGTGTACGAGTCCTACCGCAAATTCCGTGACGAATCGGTGGAATACATGGCGGTGGCGGAGCAGTCGTATATGAACGTGCGTAGTCAGTTGGCCAAGGGTTGAACGGGAGCGGCTTCTGCGCGTCTACGAAGCCGCTGTAGGAACGGAGCGTAGCGGAGTAACGCACGAAGTGCGGCCCGAAGGGTGAGCGTAGCGAATACGCCTCTTGAGGCGCGAACCGCGCTTGCGCGGAAATCGCCCGCAGGGCGATCAGGGATTTCAGCGCTCGACGGGTCTCTCTGGAAGGAATGGCGTCAACCTCAATCTTCTGGCCTCGCTACGCTCGGTTCGCACCTCAAGAGGTGCTCCTACAGAAAGCCCGGTCCCAGCGACGTTCCTCGTGCAACTAATCCCTTGGCACCGCCCGGGTCCGGCCGGTGTCATCAATGGCCACGAAGGTGAAGTGCCCTTCGGTCACTTTCGACAGGGTGCCGGTGTCTTCCCGAATCCACACTTCCACCAGAATCTGCATGGAGCTGCGACCCACGTCTTGCAGCTGGGTGTAGCAGCTCACCACCGCCCCAATGGGAACCGGGCGCAGGAAGGCCATGGAGTCGATGGCCACGGTGGCCACGCGGCCACGGGCTTTCTTGCGGGCGGTGACAGCACCGGCCAGATCCATCTGAGAAACCAGCCAGCCACCAAAGATATCGCCATTCCAATTGGCGCTTTGCGGCATGGCAATGGTCTGGATGGCCAGTGTGCCGATGGGCTGGGGTATGTCGTCGGTGTTATCGGTCATGTTTGTTATCCGTAATATTTTGAGCCGGTGTTAAAGGAGAGGCTTTACACCGCCGTGCGGTAGTGCATTTACCCGTACAGTTGATCAGGGAGCCAGGTGGCCAGTTCCGGGAACAGCGCCAGTATACCCAGCATCAGCAACTGGATAATGATAAACGGTATCACGCCCTGGTAAATCTGCGCGGTTTTCACCTCTGGCGGCGCCACGCCGCGCAGGTAGAACAGGGCGAACCCGAAGGGTGGGGTCAGAAAGCTGGTTTGCAAGTTCAGGGCGATCATTACCCCCAGCCACACCGGGTCCAGCCCCATGGCCAGCAATACCGGGCCGACAATGGGCACCACCACAAAGGTAATCTCGATAAAGTCGAGGATAAAGCCGAGCAGGAAGATCAGCAGCATCACCAGCAGGGTGGCGCCGATCACGCCGCCGGGCAGGCTCTCGAACAGGGCCTGGACCGCCTCTTCACCGCCGAAACCGCGAAACACCAGAGAAAACAGGCTGGCACCGATCAGGATCATGAACACCATGGCGGTGACCCGGCTGGTGGCGCGTACCACCTGACCGAGAATCTGCCGGTTCAGGTGCCGGTTGCCGGCGGCCAGCAACAGGGCGCCGAAGGCCCCAACGCCGGCGGCCTCGGTGGGTGTGGCCTTGCCGGTGAGGATGGAGCCCAATACAGCGGCAATCAGCAACAGCGGCGGAATCAGGCCTGCCAGCAGCGGGCGCCAGCCGCGGGGTGCCCCGTCATCGGCCTGAAATGCCGGCGCCCACTGGGGTTTCAACAGGCTGATGGCGACCACATACAACAGATACAGCCCCACCAGAATCAGGCCGGGGATCAGCGCGCCGACAAACAGATCCCCCACCGACACCGTATCCAGGGACCACAGCCCCTGCTTGAGTTGGGCTTCCTGATAGGCATTGGCCAGCACATCGCCCAGCAGCACCAGCGCGATGGAGGGCGGGATGATCTGGCCCAGGGTGCCAGTGGCACAGATCAGGCCGGTGGAGAGTTGGGGTTGGTAGCCCTGACGGAGCATGGTGGGCAGCGACAGCAGTCCCATGGTGACCACGGTGGCGCCGACGATGCCGGTGCTGGCGGCCAGCAGGGCGCCCACCAGGATGATGGCCACGCCCATGCCGCCGGGCAGGCCACCGAACAGCTGCCCCATGCTGGCCAGCAGTTTTTCCGCCACCCGGGATTTCTCCAGCATCACCCCCATGAACACGAACAGGGGCACCGCCATCAGCGTGGTGTTATCAATGATGCCGAACAGCCGGTTGGGAACAAAGGTCAGGTCCGCCGGGCTGAAGGTGCCGGTCACCATGCCGGCCGCAGCGAACAGCAGGGCGGTGCCGCCCAGCACAAAGGCCACCGGGTAGCCGCTGAGCAGCACCAGGCACACCACCACAAACATCAGCAGGGGAATCCATTCCATCACAGGCCCTCCCCGGGGTGATCCTGGGGAGCGGGCAGGGCGGCCCCCAGCAGGGTCAGGCTGTGACGCAACAGCTCCGCCAAGGCCTGCACGGTGAGCAGGGCGGGCAGGATCAGCAGCAGGGTTTTCAGCAGATACACAAAGGGCAGGCCGCCATTGGCGGAGGCTTCCTGCTCGCGCCAGCTACTGGCCACATAGTCCAGCGACAGCCAGAAAAGGGCCCCGCAAACCGGCAACAACAGAAACAGGGTGCCCAGCACATTCACCCAGGCACGCCCCCGGGGGCTGAAACGCTGGTAGAGCACATCCACCCGTACATGCTCGTCCTCGGCCAGGGTATAGGCAATTCCCAGCATAAACAGACTGCCATGCAGGTAGGTGAGCGATTCCTGCAGGGCGATATTGCCGATCCCGAAGCCGTAACGGAGCACCACCACCAGCACCATGCCCAGTACCAATAACAGGGCGAGCCAGGCGCTGCCGCGGCCCACCCGGGTAGTAAACCCGGTCAAGCGTTGCTGCCAGCGAAATAGTTGTTGTGTCATAAATAGCCTATGTGACCCCCCGGGCCCGGTTGCAGGCCGGGGAATACCGAGAAAGCGGGCATTATACGGGGCCTGTGGGGCAGGGCCAGCCCGTGGCGGTGACCGGGAAGATTTCCCGGATCACAGTGGGGCCATCTTCCTGTAATGTTGTTGTCACAAACCCTCTCTAGCATGCGCGGTGCTGAAACATGAACTGGTTTGCAAAGATTGCAAGAACAAAACCGGGGTGGGGTCGTTACCTGACAAGCGCCGGTGCCATGTAACTAGGAGGCTTAACCGTGAACTTCAAGATGAAAGCAACTTTGGCAGGTGCCGCTGCAGCACTGGCCATGGCCAGCGTACCGGGCACCGCTATGGCCCGTGACACTATCTCTATCGTGGGTTCCTCCACGGTATATCCGTTCGCCACCGTGGTGGCTGAGCGTTTCGGTCGTACCGGTAACGCCACCCCGAAAATCGAATCCACCGGTTCCGGCGGCGGCATGAAGCTGTTCTGTCAGGGCGTGGGCACCCAGCACCCGGACATCACCAACGCGTCCCGTCGCATGAAGAAGTCCGAGTTCGAGCTGTGCCAGAGCAACGGTGTGAAAGACATCACCGAAGTGAAGGTCGGTTACGACGGTATCGTGATTGCCAACTCCGTGAAGGGCGAGCAAATCGACCTGTCCCTGCGTGACATCTTCCTGGCCCTGGCCAAGGACGTGCCGAACCCGGATGGCAGCGAAGAGCTGGTAGCCAACCCCTACAAGACCTGGAAAGAAGTGAACCCGGCTCTGCCCAACACCAAGATCGAAGTACTGGGCCCGCCGCCGACTTCCGGCACCCGTGATGCCTTCAACGAACTGGCCATCGAAGGCGGCTGCAAAACCTTCCCATGGCTGAAGGCCATCAAGGACGAAGACAAATCCAAGTACAAGGCGATCTGCCGCAGCGTACGTGAAGACGGCGCCTACGTGGAAGCTGGCGAGAACGACAACCTGATCGTGCAGAAACTGGAAAAGAACCCGGCTGCCTACGGTGTGTTCGGTTACTCCTTCCTGGACCAGAACCGCGGTGTGGTACAGGCTGCCAACGTGGACGGTGTTGAGCCCACTTTCGACGCCATCGGTTCCGGCGACTACCCGGTATCCCGTTCCCTGTTCTTCTACGTGAAGAAAGCCCACGTGGGTGTGGTACCGGGCATCGAAGGTTACGTGAAAGAGTTCACCAGCGAGAAAGCCTGGGGTAACAACGGTTACCTGTCCGAGAAAGGCCTGATCCCGCTGGGTGATGACCTGCGCAAGAGCATGGCCAAACAGGCTCGCAGCCTGAAGTCCATGACTGGCGAAGAGTTGTAAGGAAAGAAAAAAAGCATGGATGCTTTCGGCCCGGTGGTGTTTGCCACCGGGCTTTTTCGCCCCTGAGAAACCCGCGTTTGTTCCACCAAGATCATTGCGGTGATTTTGCTTGAGCAAATCCGATCGGAGTACTACATGCAAACCGGAAACCTGCTGTTGCTGCTGGTGGTGATGGTGGCCGGCGCCTACTACCTGGGGCATCGCCGCTCCTACGCGCTGGCCAGACCGTTGGGGGGCATTCGCCACCTCCACTCGCTGCCGTTCTACTTTGCCATGCGCTCAGCCATGTGGTGCGCGATTCCGGCCATGGTGGTACTGGCACTGTGGCTGGCGTTCGATGACAGCATCATTCGTCAGCAGGTACTGGCCAGTCTGCCGCAGCAGCTGCAGCCCACGGATGCTTCCAGCTACAACCTGACCCTGAGCAAGATCCAGAACGTGGCCAGCGGCGCGCTGCCTACCAGCTTTGTGGAGCCACCAATCGCCGAAGCGGCGCAGCGGTTGCAGTCTCTCAAGCAGACCAGCGCCATGGCGCTGACCGTAGTGGTGATTGTGCTGTGTATGCTCGGTGGCGCCTGGGCCTGGCTCAAGGTGTCGCCGCAGCTGCGCGCCCGCCAGCAGGTGGAGCGGGTGCTGCAGACCATCTTCATGTTGTGTGCCACGGTGGCGATTCTCACCACCGTGGGCATTGTGCTGTCGGTACTGTTCGAATCGATTCGCTTCTTCGGCAGGGTGCCGGTCACGGATTTCCTGTTCGGGTTGCAGTGGAGTCCGCAGACCGCCCTGCGCGCGGACCAGGTGGCCTCCGGCGGTGCCTTCGGTGCGGTGCCCCTGTTCATGGGGACCCTGCTGATTTCCGCCATTGCCCTGCTGGTGGCGGTGCCGGTGGGCTTGATGTCAGCTATCTACCTGGCGGAATACGCCAGCAACCGGGTGCGCACGGTGGCCAAGCCGGCGCTGGAAGTGTTGGCCGGGGTGCCCACCGTGGTCTACGGCTTCTTTGCGGCATTGACCGTGGCACCGTTCATTCGCGGGCTGGGGGAGTCCATCGGTCTGAATGTGGCATCCGAGTCGGCCCTGGCCGCCGGCCTGGTGATGGGCATCATGATTATCCCCTTCGTGTCCTCCCTGGCCGATGACGTGATTACTGCGGTGCCCCAGGCCATGCGTGACGGTTCCCTGGGCCTGGGTGCCACCAAGAGCGAAACCATCAAGAAGGTGATTTTCCCGGCGGCCCTGCCGGGGATCATGGGGGGCATCCTGCTGGCCGCATCCCGGGCCATTGGTGAAACCATGATCGTGGTGATGGCCGCCGGTCTGGCCGCCAACCTCACCGCCAATCCGCTGGAAGCGGTGACCACCATCACTGTGCAGATCGTCACCCTGCTGACCGGTGACCAGGAATTCGACAGCGCCAAGACGCTGGCCGCCTTTGCCCTGGGGTTGATGCTGTTTATCACCACCCTGGTCATGAATATCTTCGCGCTGCATATCGTGAAGAAATACCGTGAGCAGTACGACTAGCGTCGGGAGAGATTGAGAGATGAGCGAAACCACGGAAAAAGTCCGCAAGACGCTGGCCCGCCGTTACCGGGCAGAGAAACGCTTCAAGGCCTTCGGTATCGGTTCCATTGCCATCGGCCTGATGGCGCTGGTGCTGCTGTTCACCGACATCATCGGCAAGGGCCACAGTGCGTTTGTCGAGCATGAAATTCAGCTGCCGATCACCTTCGACGCCGAGGTGCTGGATATCAGCAACCCCCGCGACGAGGACGAACTGAACTACGGGAATTATCAGGGTGTGATCCGCGATGCCCTGGCCGCGCGCTTTCCCAGTGTGGAAGGCCGCCAGGATACCCGCGCCCTCAACCAGCTGGTGAGCACCGGTGCTGGTTATGCCCTGCGTGACATGCTGCGCGAGGATCCTTCCCTGCTGGGTGAGACCCGTACCCTCTGGCTGCTGGCCGATGACGATGTGGATCTGTTTCTCAAGGCCAATGAAAAACAGCGTGAGGACAGCCGCCTGAATGCCAAACAGCGTGAGTGGGTGGCCGAGCTGGAAGCGTCCGGCGAAACCCGCGTGGTGTTCAACCGGTCCCTGTTCAGCTACGGGGATTCCCGCGAGCCGGAGCAGGCCGGCATTCTTGGGGCCATCCTTGGCTCCCTGTTCACCATGATCGTTACCCTGGTGCTCAGCTTCCCCATCGGGGTGGCGGCGGCGGTCTATCTGGAAGAATTCGCGCCCAAGAACAAGTTCACCGACTTTATTGAAGTGAACATCAACAACCTGGCGGCGGTGCCGTCCATCATCTTCGGTTTGCTGGGCCTGGCGGTGATCATTGGCCTGTTTGGTCTGCCCCGCTCGGTGCCGCTGGTGGGCGGTATCGTGCTGACGCTGATGACCCTGCCGACCATCATCATTTCCAGCCGTGCCGCCATCAAGGCGGTGCCGCCGAGCATTCGTCAGGCTGCGCTGGGTCTGGGTGCCTCCAAGATGCAGGTGGTGCTGCACCATGTGCTGCCGCTGGCCCTGCCCGGCATGCTCACCGGCGCCATTATCGGCATGGCCCAGGCCCTGGGTGAAACCGCACCGCTGCTGATGATCGGCATGGTGGCCTTTATCGTGGATCTGCCCGCCGGGCCGCTGGATGCCGCCACGGTACTGCCGGTACAGATCTACCTGTGGGCGGACAGCCCGGAACAATCATTCGAAGCGTTGGCGTCGGCCGCCATCATGGTGTTGCTGGCTTTCCTGATCACCATGAACACCCTGGCGGTGGTACTGCGCAAGCGCCTTGAGCGGCGCTGGTAACGGACCGGCAACGAGGAATCGAGTTATGGAAACCGCACAGCAACTGGACAAACGTTCTCTGGGCAACAATGATGCGGCCAAAGACAAGGCCATTAAAGAGCAGGACACAATGACACAAGACACCCCCTATCCCGAACAGACTGTCGGCAGCCCCTATGTGGATGATCCGAAAATGCGCCTGCGCGATGTGGAGGTGTTTTACGCCGAAAACCAGGCGATCCACGGCGTCAGCCTGGATATCGGCAAGAACGAGGTGGTGTCCCTGATCGGCCCGTCCGGCTGCGGCAAGTCCACCTTCCTGCGCTGCCTGAACCGCATGAACGACACCATCGATATCTGCCGGGTGAAAGGGGATCTGCGTCTGGAAGATCAGGATCTCTACGATCCCAAGCTGGATGTGGTGGAGCTGCGCGCCCGGGTGGGCATGGTGTTCCAGAAGCCCAACCCCTTCCCCAAGTCGATCTACGACAACGTGGCCTATGGGCCGCGTATCCATGGTCTGGCCAACAAGAAATACGACCTGGACGAGATCGTGGAAAACAGCCTGCAGAAAGCCGGCCTGTGGAACGAAGTGAAGGACCGGCTGCACTCGCCGGGTACCGGCCTGTCCGGCGGTCAGCAGCAGCGTCTGTGTATTGCCCGCACCATCGCGGTGAGCCCGGAAGTGGTGCTGATGGATGAGCCCTGCTCCGCGCTGGACCCAATCGCCACCGCCAAGATCGAGGAGCTGATCTCCGAGCTGAGCGAGTCCTACACCATTGCCATCGTCACCCACTCCATGCAGCAGGCCGCGCGGGTATCCCACCGAACCGCCTACTTCCACCTGGGGCGGTTGATCGAAATGAATGACACCGACACCGTGTTCACCAAGCCGGAACACGATCTGACGGAAGCCTATATCACCGGCCGCTTCGGTTAAGGGGAGCAAGACACAATGGATCGCATGCATTTTGGTGAGCACAGCTCAACCCAGTTCAATGAGGCGCTGGAATCCATCCGCAACAATCTGATGGAGATGGGCGGCCTGGTGGAAAAGCAGGTGGTGGATGCCTTGCAGGCATTGCTGCATGCGGATTCCGACCTGGCCCAGAAGGTGCTGGATACGGAAGACAAGGTCGACAAGCTGGAAATGCTGATCGACGAGGAATGCACCCGGGTGCTGGCCCTGCGTCAGCCCGCCGCGTCGGACCTGCGTCTGATCATTGCCGTCACCAAGGCGGTCTCCGATCTGGAACGGATCGGTGATGAATCCGCCAAGATTGCCCGCATGGGCCAGCAGCTGGCGGAAGAGGGCGAGTCTCCGCGCGGTTACGTGGAAGTGCGCCACATCGGCAACCATGTGCGCAACATGCTGCGCGACACCCTGGATGCCTTTGCCCGCTTCGATGCCAAGAAAGCCCTGGCCGTTGCCGCCGAGGATAACGAGGTGGACCTGGAGTATCGCAGCGCCATGCGTTCGCTGGTCACCTTCATGATGGAAGACCCGCGCTCCATTACCCGGGTGCTCAACATCATCTGGTCCCTGCGTGCACTCGAGCGAATCGGTGACCATGCCCGCAACATCGGCGAGCAGGTTATCTACCTGGTGGAAGGCAAGGATGTACGCCACATCACCGTGGATGAGATCGAAGCCAAGCTGAAGAAATAACAGGCAGCGGCGAGCTACGAGCTTCCAGCTACGAGAAAAACCCTGCTACGAAGCCGCTGTGGGAGCTATGCTTGCATGGCGAATCCGAGCCTTGGCGAGGAAAAAGCGGTGCAGCTTACTCGCACTTTCCTCTGGAGAGGCCTGTCGAGTTCGGAGATGTCTGATCGCCTTTCAGACGATTTCCGCGCTACGCGCGGTTCGCCATGCAAGCATAGCTCCAACAATCGTTCCAAAGGCCGTGCCTAACTTCCGGGCGCGGCCTTTTGCCTTTCCGGCATCGTCACAAAACTTTCCCGCGTTGCAGCTTGAAGCTTGTCGCTTGCAGCTTTAATATCCGTATTTCCGAATATACGAATACAGGGCGGTCAATGCTCACTCCCACCCAGCTTTGCAAATGCCTCGGCGATGATCTTCGCCTGAGTCTGGTCTGTCTGTTACACGGTCAGGAAGAGGTGTGTGTCTGTGATCTGGTGGATGCCCTCGAGGCACCACAGTCCACCGTGTCCCGTCACCTGGCGCAGCTGCGCCAGTGCCAGCTGGTGGTGGCGCGGCGGCAGGGTACCTGGATGCATTACCGCATCAATCCGGAGTTGCCTGACTGGGCCCAACAGACCCTGGCAAGCCTGGTCCCGCCGGCCTGCCAGGCGTTGTCCCTGACCCTTCCCGTTTCTGCCTGCTGTGAGAACTGACATGCCACTACAACCCATGACGATTCTGGTGCTGTGCACCGGCAACTCCTGTCGTTCGATCATCGGCGAAGCATTGATCAATGCGCTGGGCCAAGGCCGCTTTCGGGGTCTCAGTGCCGGTAGTCATCCTACCGGTCAGGTCAATCCGGGTGCGCTGGCAGTGCTGGCCCGTCACGGCATTACCGCGGCAAACCCGGCCTCCAAGTCCATGGACGATCTGGCCGATGAAGAGATTGATCTGATTATTACCGTCTGCGACAGCGCTGCCGGGGAAGCCTGCCCGGTGTGGCTGGGCGATGTGCCGAAACTGCATTGGGGGCTGCCGGACCCGGCTCATGCGCAAGGCACAGACGAGGAGATTGCCGCGGCCTTCGAGGCGACCTACCAGCAGCTGGAGCAACGTCTTCAGGCGCTGTTTGCCGTGTCCCTGGATGAACTCAATGAGAACGGCCTGGTGGCCTGCGGCGAAAAAATCCACCGGGAACTGGGTGGCCACTGATGCCGTTTTTCGAACGTTACCTGAGCGTCTGGGTGGGGCTGGCGATTATCGCCGGGGTTGGCCTGGGGCTGGCGGTGCCGCCGCTTTTTCAAGCGGTGGCGGCGTTTGAGTACGCCCATGTGAACCTGGCGGTGGCGGTGTTTATCTGGGTGATGGTCTACCCGATGATGATCCAGATCGACTTCACCGCCATCAAGAAAGTGGGTCAGAACCCACGGGGGTTGCTGCTCACTCTGGTGATCAACTGGCTGATCAAGCCGTTCACCATGGCGGCGCTGGGCTGGGTGTTCTTCAAGGTGCTGTTCGCCGGCTGGGTGGACCCGCAGACCGCCACTGAGTACATCGCCGGCATGATCCTGCTGGGCGTGGCGCCCTGTACCGCCATGGTGTTTGTGTGGAGTCACCTGACCAAGGGCGACGCCAACTACACCCTGGTACAGGTGTCGGTGAACGACATCATCATGGTGTTTGCCTTCGCGCCCATTGCCGCTCTGTTGCTGGGCGTCAGCGATATCACCGTTCCCTGGGATACGCTGTTGTTGTCCGTGGTGCTCTATGTGGTGCTGCCCTTGATCGCCGGTTTCCTCACCCGCCAGATACTGGTGGCAAAAGGCGGTGAGGAAAAAGTGGCGCGTTTTGTCCACACCCTCAAACCGATCAGCGTCATGGGGCTGCTGGCCACGGTGGTGCTACTGTTCGGCTTCCAGGCGGAAACCATTCTCGCCAAGCCCCTGGCCATCGTGCTGATCGCCATCCCGCTGCTGATCCAGACCTACGGCATTTTCGTGATCGCCTACTGGGCGGCCCGCCGTCTGCGACTGAAGCATAATGTGGCCGGCCCTGCCTGCCTGATCGGCACCAGCAACTTCTTCGAGTTGGCGGTGGCCGTGGCCATCAGCCTGTTCGGCCTGCACTCCGGCGCCGCTCTGGCCACGGTGGTGGGCGTGCTGGTGGAAGTGCCGGTGATGCTGACGCTGGTGGCGATCGTGAATCGCACCCCCCACTGGTTCGAAGAAAATCCTGCGTAACCCTGTAGGAGCCCATGCTTGCATGGCGATCAAGTTGCGAGGTTCGAGTAACGCGGTTTGAACCCCGGTTTTCGCAACTCGCGCCTCGCTACG